>NZ_JBMDJH010000030.1:0-37409 GCF_057809085.1 Acidovorax sp. FG48
CCCCCCCCCCCCCCCCCCCCCCCCGCCGCGGCCGCCCTGCTGCAGGCCGATGCCAAGGTGCTGGCGCTGGCCCACCAGGGCACCGTGCAGTACGAAGCCGCCTCGGGCAAGCCCGTGGGCAAGCTGGTCAACGTGGCGGGGCGCCAGCGCATGCTGAGCCAGCGCATGGCCAAGTTCTGCCTGTCTGCCATGCTGGGGGTGGACACCTCCACCGCCACCACCGAAATCGCCAAGGCGCGCGACGAGTTCATCAGCGCCACCGAGCTGCTGCGCAACGCGCCGCAGGCCACCAACCGCATCCGCCAAGAGCTGTTGCTGGCCGACGGCCAGTGGGTCTTTTTTGACGCTGCGTTGCAGCGCCTGGGCACCAGCAACAACACCTTCCGCCAGGTGTCAGAAGTGTTTGTGAGCAGCGAGAACCTGCTGGCCAGCATGGACCGCGTGACCGGCCTGTATGCCGCACTGGGCAACAGCTGACAGCCTGCCCTGCAACGGCCCCACACGCACCCCCGACATCCCACCGAACAACACCAAGGACCATTCCCATGACCACCAACAACCCAACCCCTGAATGGAAGCTGATCTGCCGGGTGGACGACATCCCCGTGCTGGGCTCGCGCCGCGTGGCGCGCCCCCAGGGCCTGGACGTGGCCATCTTCCGCAACGACGCCGATGGTGTGTTTGCGCTGCTGGACCGCTGCCCCCACAAGGGCGGCCCGCTGAGCCAGGGCATCGTGTTTGGCACGCATGTGGCGTGCCCCCTGCACAACTGGACCATTGGCCTGTGCGACGGCCAGGCCTCGGCGCCCGACGAGGGCTGCACGCCGAAGTTTGCCGTGAAGGTGGAAGACGGCGCGGTGTACCTGAACGCTGCCGAGCTGGCAACGGTGGCAACCGATCTGACGCGCCCCATCGCCGGGCCTGCGCGCAGGGCGGTGGGTGTGTGAGCCGTGCACAGTGTTGCGCCCCAGGCGCCGCATGCACCCCCCCGGCGAGGACATAAAACACTATCAAAACAATAGCTGACAGCGCAATATGCACTAGCGCCTGAGGCCAAAACAGCCCAAAACACGCCATGCAAGAAACCCAATCCACCTGCCCCTACTGCGGCGTAGGCTGCGGCGTGATCATCGAATCCGAAGGCGCACAAATCACCGGCGTGCGCGGCGACCCCACCCACCCCGCCAACTTTGGCCGCCTGTGCACCAAGGGCTCGACCCTGCACCTCACCGCCACCAGCCCCGTCACCCTGCAAACCCGCCTGCTGCACCCCCTGCAACGCGCACAGCGCAACGAAGCCGCCCTGCCCGTGACCTGGGACGCCGCACTGACGCTGGCCGCAGACAAGTTCGCCCACACCATCGCCCAGCACGGCCCCGACGCCGTGGGCTTTTACGTCAGCGGCCAGTTGCTGACGGAGGACTACTACGTCTTCAACAAGCTGGCCAAGGGCCTGATCGGCACCAACAACATCGACACCAACTCGCGCCTGTGTATGAGCAGCGCGGTGGCCGGCTACAAGCAGACCCTGGGTGCCGACGCGCCGCCCGCCTGCTACGACGACGTGAACCACGCGCAGTGCCTGTTCATCGTGGGCAGCAATGCGGCCTGGGCGCACCCCATCCTGTTCCGCCGCATCGAAGACGCACGCGCCGCCAACCCGGGCATGAAGGTCATCGTGGCCGACCCCCGCCGCACTGACACGGCGGGCATGGCCGACCTGTTCCTGCCCATCCAGCCCGGCAGCGACGTGATGCTGTTCAACGGCATGCTGCACCTGATGCTGTGGGAGGGCTGGACCAACGCCGAATACATCGCCGCGCACACCACGGGCTTTGACGAACTCAAGGCCCTGGTGCGCGACTGCACGCCCGAGCGCGTGGCGCAGACCTGCGGCATCAGCGTGGCCGACCTGACCACGGCGGCCAAGTGGTTCGCCACCTCCAAAGCGACCCTGAGTCTGTACTGCCAGGGCCTGAACCAGAGCAGCAGCGGCACCGCCAAGAACGCTGCGCTCATCAACCTGCACCTGGCCACCGCGCAGATCGGCAAGCCCGGCGCGGGCCCCTTCAGCCTGACCGGCCAGCCCAACGCCATGGGCGGGCGCGAGGTCGGTGGCCTGGCCAACCTGCTCAGCGCCCACCGCGACCTGGCCAACCCGCAGCACCGCGCCGAAGTCGCCGCGCTGTGGGGCGTTGCCGATGTGCCCAGCCAACCCGGCAAGACGGCGGTGGAGATGTTCCAGGCCGCTGCCGACGGCGAGATCAAGGCCCTGTGGATTGCCTGCACCAACCCCGCGCAGAGCATGCCCGACCAAGCCACCGTGCGCCGCGCGCTGCAACGCGCCGAGTTTGTGGTGGTGCAGGAGGCTTTTGCCACGGCCGCCACCTGCGACTACGCAGACCTGCTGCTGCCCGCCACCACCTGGGGTGAAAAGACCGGCACCGTGACCAACAGCGAGCGCCGCATCTCGCGCGTGCGCACTGCCGTGCCTGCGCCCGGCCTGGCGCGGCACGACTGGGCCATTGCGGTGCAGTTTGCGCACCAGCTGGAGGCGCGCCTGCGGCCCGGTGCGCCGACGCTGTTCCCGTACGCCACCGACGCTGCCGACGCAGGCGCAGAGGCCGTATGGAACGAACACCGCGAGAGCACGCGCGGGCGAGACTTGGACATTACCGGCTTGTCGTGGGAGATGCTCGAAGCCCAGGGCCCGCAGCAGTGGCCACTGCCTGAAGGCGTCACCACCGGCAAGGCACGCCTGTACCTAGACGGCGTCTTCCCCACCGCTGATGGCCGCGCGCGTTTTGCCGCCCACGCATGGCAGCCCACCGCAGAGCCCCGCGAGTCGCGCTACCCCTTCAGCCTGACCACCGGCCGCCTGCGCGACCAATGGCACGGCATGACCCGCACAGGCACGCTGGGCCGCCTGTTTGGCCATGTGGCCGAACCCAGCCTGCAGATGCACCCGCAGGACATGGAGCGGCGCAAGCTCGCCAGCGGCGACCTGGTGCACGTGACCAGCAAGCGCGGCTCCATCGTGGTGCCCGTGTTGGCCGACACCACGCTGGGCCTGTCGCAGGTGTTCATGGCCATGCACTGGGGCAGCGAGTTTTTGAGCGGCGTGTCGTCCACCGGCGAACGGCTGGCGGGCGTGAATGCGCTCACCACCTCGGCGTTCTGCCCCACCTCCAAACAGCCCGAGCTGAAACACGCCGCCGTCAAGGTGCTCAAGGCCGAACTGCCCTGGACGCTGCTGGCCATGGCTTGGCTGCCCCCCGACAAAAGCCATGCCACACGCGAAGCGCTGTCTGCCCTGATGGCGCAGTTCCCGTTCGCGAGCTGCGTGCCCTTCAGCAACAACACCCCGCTGGATGAGCCAGGCCGCGAGCGCACCGGGGTGCTGCTGCGCGCCGCCGCCCACGAGGCACCGCCCGATGCGCTCATCGCACAGATCGAAGCCCTGCTGGGCATGGCAGGCGCCGACACGCTGCGCTACGCCGACAAAAAACGCGGCCAGCGCCGGGCGGCACGGCTGGCGCACCAGGGCGACAACACCACGCTCGAAGGCATCGTGCTGGCAGGCGACACCAGCGCCGAAGGCTGGCTCAAGACCCTGCTGCAGGAAGAACTGCCCGCACAGACCTACGGCCGCCTGCTGCTGGTGCCCGGCGCCAAGGCGCCCGTAGCCGTGCAGTCGCGCGGCAAGCCGGTGTGCACCTGCTTCAACGTGACAGACGCCGCCATCACCGCCCAACTGGCGCACTGCCACGGCACTGACGATGACCGGTTGGCACAACTGCAGGGCAAGCTACGCTGCGGCACCAGCTGCGGCTCGTGTGTGCCCGAACTCAAACGCATGGTGCGAGCCACGGGGCCACTGGCGTCCAAACCGCTCGCGCAGGCCGTCATATAACCAAAAGTTCTCTTGCTTGCAGGAAAATAGACCTCAGACCAACAAACCCCACCAGGACTTGTGCAACAGGGCTCCAGCTAGGCGCTTTCGGCGCAGACAGTACGCCTTGTACGGCAAGCCGAGATAACGACGCTAGTGTGGTGTTGCGCGCTATCTGGCACATGAAAACCGATGGATTTTTGGTCAGGGCAAGGCGCAAACCACAGCGATACCCGGAGGTATCGCGAGGATTTGCAACGCAGCCCTGGCCGAAAAGACACGGTTTGAAGTGCCGGATAGCGTGCAACACCACACTAGAGCCCTGTTTCACAAGTCCCGCCACCAAGAACCATGGCCATCGCCCAGTACATCAAGGAAATCGGACGCGGCGCGCGCGGCGCCAAGCCGCTGTTGCGCGAGCAGGCTGCCGACCTGTTCGGCCAGGTGCTGGACGGTGCCGTGACCGACCTGGAGATCGGCGCCTTCTGCCTGGCCATGCGCATCAAGGGCGAAACGTCCGAAGAGATATGCGGCTTTCTGGATGCCACCCACCAGCGCCTGGCCCTGATGCCCGCCACCGACCGGCCGCTGATCGTGCTGCCCAGCTACAACGGCGCCCGCAGGCTGCCGGTGCTGACCCCGCTGCTGGCGCTGCTGCTGGCGCGCGAAGGCCTGCCCGTACTGCTGCACGGCATGCGCACCGAGGCGCGGCGCGTTTTGGCCTCGGATGTGCTTGATGCGCTAGAAGTACCTGCCCTGATAGCTCCTGAAAAGATAGCAAACGGCACGGTGCGCCATATCCATACCCAGCACCTGCACGCGGGGCTGGCGCGCCTGCTGGCCGTGCGCGAGGTGGTGGGACTGCGCAACCCGGGGCACAGCGTGGTCAAGCTGATGAGCCCGTGCGCGGGGCCGTCGGTGGTGGTCACCGCATACACCCACCCCGAATATTTCGAGATGCTGCAGACCACCTTCCGCACGCTGGGCATGAGCGCCTTGCTCTCGCGCGGGCTGGAGGGAGAGGTCGCTACCGACCCACGCCGCACGCCGCGCTACGACGGCTTTGTGCGCGGCGAACACACGGTGCTGGAGGCGCAGCAACCGGGCACGGCCAGCGAGGTGCCGGGCCTGCCCGCCGAGATCGATGTGGCCACTACGGCCACCTACACACGCCAGGTGCTGGCGGGCGAGTTGCCAATTCCACCCGCCATCAAGCGGCAGGTGGAACACATCTTGCACGTTGCTGGTCAAACTGCTTCGGAGACATCCCCATGACCCGCCCCACGCCTTCCACCACGCCGCCCACGACCCCACCGCACCTGGGCACCGGTGGCAGTTGCACGCTGGTGGGTGCAGGCCCGGGTGACCCGGAGCTGCTCACCCTCAAGGCCCTCAAGGCCATCCAGGCGGCCACGGTGCTGCTGGTGGATGACCTGGTCAGCGATGCCATCGTGGCCCATGCCTCGCCCACGGCGCGCATCGTCTATGTGGGCAAGCGCGGCGGCTGCAAGAGCACACCCCAGGCCTTCATCGAAAAGCTGATGCTGATGGCCGTGAACGAAGGCGAGAACGTGGTGCGCCTCAAGGGCGGCGACCCGTTCATCTTTGGCCGGGGCGGCGAAGAGGTGGAGCACCTGCGTGCCGCAGGTGTTGAGGTCACCGTCATCAACGGCATCACCGCAGGGCTCGCAGGGCTGACCTCGCTGGGCGCACCGCTCACGCACCGCGAGCATGCCCATGGCGTGGTGTTTGTCACCGGCCACGCCAAGCCCGGCGACGCGGGCACCGACTGGCGCCAACTGGCCGCCACGGCGCGTGACGCCAAGCTCACGCTGGTCATCTACATGGGCGTGAGCGGCGCCGCCACCATCGAGCAGGAACTGCTCACCGGCCTGCCCGCCGACACGCCTGTGGCCGTCATCCAGCACGCCAGCCTGCCGCACCAGCGGCATGCCATCACCACACTGGGCTCACTGCACGCCACCATCACCCGCGAAGGGCTGGCCAGCCCTTCGGTGATTGTGGTGGGCGATGTGGTGCGCGGTGTTGCGCTGGCTGTGCAGGACGCGGGAGCAGCGCCGTTGCAGGCCCGGCGCGCGGGCTGAGCACACACAAAACGACCTAGACAACGCCACAGCCCCACTTGCGCGCTGCGCAGGCAGGGGATGCGCCGTGCTCGCGCGCAAAAAAAACGCTCCAAGGCGTGCCTACGCGCTGCGCCGTCGCGTGTTTCATTCAGCACGGCGTCCCTTCACACAGCACCGCATTGGGTCACGCCCCTGCATGCACATTGGCCCGGGTATTGCTTGAAAGCATGCATCTGAATGCAACCCGCACAAGGAGCACCATGGCAGCCTTTCCCCTCCCTGCACGCACTTCCAGCCTGCCCACGCTGTCGTCTTCCACTCAGGCTCCCTCGCGCGACGCGGGCATGTCACTCGTCAACCTGGCGGCGCGCCAGCGCATGCTGTCTCAGCGCATGGTGCTGCAGACCGTGCTGGCCGCACGCGGCAGCGACCTGCACCTGAAGGCCGCGCGCAGCTCGCTCACCCTGTTCACCGACAGCCAGGCACGGCTGGTGGACACGCCGCGCCACCTGGATGCCACCAGTGCCGAGATCATCCGCAAGGCCTACCACGGCCCCCAGGGCGTCGGCGCCACCATCGACGCGTTTGCGCAGCAGGTCGGCACAGCGCTGGACCTGGCCGAGCGCCAGAGCCCGCGCGTGGAAGACGCACTGGCCCGCTTGGTGGAAACCACCGATGGCGTGCTCGACGCACTCAACACGGCCACCACGGCGTTCGACCAGGTGAGCAAGGCGCAGTCCGAAACCTTGATGAAAGAGCTGGCGGGCATCGTGGCCTCAATCCAGACCGTGGCGCGCGAGGCCAAGGTGGTCAGCTTCAACGCGCAGGTGATGGCGGCGCGTGCCGGGCAGCACGGGCGCGAGTTTGCAGTGGTGGCCAATGTGCTGTCGGGCATCACCAACGAGATCGATGGCCTGTCACTGCAGGCCGTGTCGCTGGCCGGACGCAGCCGCAGCGCGGCCTGAGCGGCTGAGCGTGGGCGAGAAAAAGAGAAGGCCCGGGGCGATGGACCCAGGGCCTTCGATGCCGTCCATTCAAGGCGCCCACTCAAGGCGCCCCCTCAACGCACTACTGCCCGGCGGTTTCGCGCACCTGTTGAAACCGCTGCGACAGCTCCTTGCGCAGCGTCTTGCGCATCAACGCAGCGTCCCAGCGGCGGCGCTCGTCGGGGGTGGAGGGCGTCAGTGGCGGCACCTGCACGGGCTTGCGCGCCTCGTCCACGGCCACCATGGTGAAGAAGCAGCTGTTGACATGCCGTACCACCTGCGAACGGATCTCTTCGGCCACCACCTTGATGCCGACTTCCATCGACGAGCTGCCCGTGTAGTTCACGCTGGCCAGAAAGGTCACCAGCTCGCCCACATGGATGGGCTGCAAGAACATCACCTGGTCCACGCTCAGCGTCACGGTGTAGCAGCCCGAATAGCGGCTGGCGCACGAGTACGCCACCTGGTCCAGCAGCTTGAGGATGGCGCCGCCGTGCACGTTGCCCGAAAAGTTGGCCATGTCGGGCGACATAAGCACAGTCATGCTCAGTTGGTGTGAAGGGATGTTCATGCAGCGATTTTAGAAAGCCATGCGCGCTGCGTCGCGTGCAAGTTGAGCCCCTGGCACGGCGGGTGGCGGCTTCGCTACACTCGCGCAGCACCTGCTGACCGGGTGCGAGGAGGAACCGATGATCGAACTAGAAAAACTCAACGAATTCACCGAAAGCCATGGCGCATTGCGCACCGGCAAGGGACTGGTGTCGGGCGTGATTGCGCTCACGCTGGCCATCCTGTGCTTTTTGGGCGTGCTGGCCTTTCACTTTCCCGAGTACCTCACCACGCCGCAGCTGCGCAAGAGCTACGACGTGACGGTGATCCGCAACATCATGCTGGTGGCCATGGCGATTGCGGGCGGCATCTCGCTGGTCAACATTGTGTTCAACCGCGCCCGCTGGCTGGCCACCTTTGCGTTTGCCATCGTGGCGATCACCGCGCTGCTGGGCGGCCACAAGGTGGAGGTGGACCCCAACTTCCCCGACAACACGCCGTACATCGGCCTCGACTGGTTCATCCTCGACCTGCTGGGCAGCTCGCTGATCTTCATCTTCATCGAGAAGCTGTTCGCGCTGCGCAAGGACCAGCCCATCTTCCGCGCCGAGTGGCAGACGGACTTTCACCACTTCATCGTCAACCACATGGTGGTGGGCTTTGTGCTGTTGGCCACCAACCTCATCGTGCACAAGTTCTTTGGCTGGGCGGCCAGCGACGGCATTCGCGGCTGGGTGCAGGGCCTGAACTTCTGGGTGGCGCTGTTCCTCATCATCCTGGTGGCCGATCTGGTGCAGTACTGGACGCACCGCGCCTACCACGAGGTGCCGCTGCTGTGGCGCTTGCACGCCGTGCACCACAGCGTCACAAGCATGGACTGGATGGCCGGCTCGCGCCAGCACATCCTGGAGCTGCTGATCACCCGCACCCTGGTGCTGGCACCCATCTACGTGTTGGGCTTCAGCAAGGAAGTGATCGACGCGTACATCGTCGTGGTGGGCTTCCAGGCCGTGTTCAACCACGCCAATGTGAGCGTGCGCCTGGGGCCGCTGCGCTACGTGCTGGTCACGCCCAACTTCCACCACTGGCACCACAGCCAGGACCAGGAGGCGCTGGACAAGAACTACGCCGCGCACTTCGCGTTTCTGGACTACCTGTTTGGCACTGCCGTCAAAAGCACCAAGCTCTGGCCCGAGCACTACGGCGTGCTGGGCGACTACGTGCCCAACGGATTTGTGAAGCAGTTCAAGTTTCCGTTCACCTGGAAGGGGTGAGGGCTCCTCATTGACTGAGACGCTGTCTCAGGGCATGGCCGCCAGCTCTCGCTCCAGCACGCGCAGTTGCTCGCGCAAGGCCTCGGTCCGTTCCTCACACGCGGCCTTGGCATCGGCGGCTTTTTCTGCGCCCTCCTGCACAAACTGGTTGCCTGCCGGCAGGTTGCCACGCCGCAGGGGGCCCGCCGTGGCCACGGCGCCGGGCGGGGCCGTGCATTCCCGGTGGTTGCGTTCGACAGCGGCGCGGGCCTGCGGGATGCCCTGGGTCTGCAGGTAGTTCTTGCGCTGCCAGGTGGGGCCAAATGCGCCCTCGCCCACCGGTGCCGCTGCGGGCGGCACCGGGGTGGCGCCACGGGTGGTGGGGCGCACGTCGATCTTCTCGCCCTCCCCCACACAGGGTGCGTCCTGGAACGACACCTTGCCGTTGGCGTCCGTGCATTTGTTGACGGCCCACGCCGGGGACAGGCAGCCCAGCGCCAGGGCACAGAGGGCGTAGCGGATCAGAGTCATGGTGTCTTCCTTGGCAGGTCCATGCCGCATGCTACCGCGATGCGAGGAGCGGCCGGCAGGCAACGCCGAGTGCAGAGGCAGACAGCGCCGCTGGAGGTAGGCACCTGTCCCTAACATGACGCGACCCCGGTACAAACCCGGTGCGCGCGCTGCGTGTTGCCCTCCTACCATCGCCGCTCGCTGGGGCCGCTGTGGCCCGTTCTGAGCAGGAGACACCGCGTGATGACCACCCCGAATGTGAATGTTGAGCCCGCCGAGCAGCGGCAGCCCCTGGCGCGCCGCCGCAGCCTGGTCTTGGCGCTGGCGGGTGGCGCCGCCCTGGCCAGCCTTCCCGCGCGCGCACAGTCCACTGCAGGCGGCAAGGGAGACATCCTCATCGGCCGATCTACCGCGCTGTCTGGCGGCATGGCGCCGTTCCTGTCGCCCATCCACGAGGGGCAGGAGGCCGCTGTGGAAGACGCCAATGCCAAGGGCGGCATCGGCGGCCGCAAGATCCGGCTGGTGTCACTGGACGATGGTTTTGACGCCCGCCGTGCGCTGGACAACGCCAAACAGCTGAGCGAGAAAGACGGGGTACTGGCGCTGTTTGGTGTGGCCGGGACCTCGCAGGTGATGACGCTGCTGCCCTACCTGGCGCAAGCCAAGCTGCCGCTGATCTCGGTGTACACGGGCAGCCCTGCCGTGCGCGCGCAGCAGCACCCCTACCTCTTCACCACCCGCGCCAGCTATGCCGACGAGCTGGTGAAGATCGTGCGCAACCTGGTGGCCGTGCAGACCTCGCGCATCGCCGTGGCCTACGAAAACAACGACTTCGGCAAGCTGCTGCTGCCCCTGGTGGAAAAGACGATTGCCGCCGAGGGTGCTGCGCTGGCTGGCTCGCACGCACTGGCCTCTTCGGGTGAAGACGCGAACGATGCTGCCAAAGCCCTGGCCACACAAAAGCCGCAGGCCGTGCTGCTGGTGGCGGCAGGCCCATCCGTGGTGGCCTATGTGCGGGCCAACCGCGCGCACCTGGGCGTGCCCATCTATACCTTGTCGCTGGGCGCAGGCAGCGCCGTGCTCAAGGCGCTGGGCGACGACGCGCGTGGACTGGCCGTGGCGCGCACCGGTCCGTCCCCCACCAAGCCCACCATTGCGCTCACGCGCGACTTCCAGGCCTCCATGAAGCGCCACGACAAGCCGGCGGACTACGACCGCTATACCGGCTACATGGACGCACGCGTGCTTATCGAAGGCCTGCGTGCTGCAGGCCCCGGTGTCACACGCGCCAGCCTGGTCACGGCCATGGAGGGCCTGGGCAATCTGGACCTGGGCGGCTTCAGCTACCAGTTCAGCCCGCAGAACCACCATGGGTCCAACTATGTGGACATTGCGGTGGTGGGCACGGGCGGGGTGTACCGGCAGTGAGAGCCACGACTCGCTGGCGGCTTCGGCGCCAGCAGGTCTGCAGGACATGACACACAGCATGGCCGTGCCGCAATGCCCCCCCACAGCGCCACGCAAAGGCATCACCCCGGCTACCGGGTGCAGCGGGCTGCGTCCCCCACGGTGAGTTGTGCCGCCAGAACAACAAAAACCCGCACCTTGGGGCCATATCCGCCATGTTTTTGCGAATAGTTCGCATTTGTATTTAAAATTTTACAAATTCCAGCCAGCCGTGCATCCCGTCGGAGGAGCGTTGCCAGCCAGCCTGCCAACGCATTTCCCTCAGGAGCCCTCTCATGCACGCACCCCGCAGAAACTTTGTCTGTGCCCTCCATCCTCTGGCGGTGGCCGCCTTCCTCGCAGCCAACATGATGGGCACCGCAGGTGCCCAGACCACCGCCGGGTCACCCGCAGATGCCACCGAGACCTCGCCTGCAGGCGCCACCAGCACCGACCAGGTCGTGGAGCCCAAGGCGCTGGACAGCGTCACTGTGTCGGGCGCGCGCGAGAGCGCGTCCACCCGCCTGCAGCTCACACCGCGTGAAACGCCGCAGTCCGTCAGCACGGTGACGCGCGCGCAGATCGAGCGCCAGTCGCTCACCAGCATCGACAGCGTGCTGCGCAACGTGAACGGCATTGCCGTGAGCTTCTACGACACGCAGCGCCCGCTGTACTACGCGCGCGGCTTCCAGATCACCGATTTCCAGACCGACGGCCTGCCCAGCTACAGCAGCAGCACCAACCAGGAGTTCGACACCGCGCTGTACGAGCGCATCGACATCGTGCGCGGCGCCAACGGCATCCAGACCGGTGTGGGCGTGCCCTCGGCCACCATCAACATGATCCGCAAGCGCCCGCAGCGCGAGTTCGCCGCGTCTGTAGCGCTCACCGCCGGGTCGTGGAACCTGTACCGGGGCGAGCTGGACATCAATGCACCGCTCAACAGCGACGGCAGTGTGCGCAGCCGCCTGGTCGTGGCCCCGCAGAAAAAGGAGAGCTTCCGCGACCGCTACTCCGAAGACAAGACCGCCCTGCTGGCGGCGGTGGAGGCCGACATCGGCCCGTCCACCGTGGTGTCAGTGGGCTACCAACGCCAGTCCAACGACCCCAAGGCGCCGATCTGGGGCACCATCCCGCGCTTTGCCACCACGGGCGTGCCCATCGACCTGCCGATCTCCACCAGCTTCTCGCCATCGTGGACACGGTGGGAGCGCACCTCCGGCACGCTCTACGCCACGCTGGACCACCAGCTCAACGACGACTGGAGCCTGAAGGCCGCGCTGAACCACACGAAGGGCGACACCTTCCGCCTGAGCACCTACGGCTATGGCGCCACCACCAGCCAGGCCCCCTTCATCAACCCGGTGACCGGCGCGGGCACAACCCTTTATGCCTCCGTGAGCGGCGGCAGCGAAACGCAGGACACGGTGGACGCCTACCTGTCGGGCAAGTTCGAACTGGGCGGCCGCAAGCACGACCTGGTGGTGGGCATGAGCTCCACCCGCACCGCCACGCGCACCGATGGCTACACCTCGGTGGCGGGCTGGAGCTACGTGATCCCCAACATCTACACCTGGGATGGCAACGCGCCCGCGCCCACCTATTCCAAGACCGGCGCCTGGCGCACGCAGATCACGCAGCAGACGGGCC
This sequence comes from Acidovorax sp. FG48, assembly GCF_057809085.1. Taxonomy (NCBI): domain Bacteria; kingdom Pseudomonadati; phylum Pseudomonadota; class Betaproteobacteria; order Burkholderiales; family Comamonadaceae; genus Acidovorax; species Acidovorax sp. FG48. Next base: position 12,374 of record NZ_JBMDJH010000030.1, read on the forward strand.
TGTTCGCCTCGGCACGCTGGCGCTTGGCCGACCCGCTGTCGGTGCTCACCGGCCTGCGCCTGACCGACTGGCACCGCCACTCCGACACCTATGGCACCACGGGCGCCTATGCGGGCCGCTCGGCCATTCAGGACGAGAACCGCAAGGTCACGCCCTTCATCGGCGCGGTGTACGACATCACGCCCACGCTGTCAGCCTACGCCAGCTACGCGCGCATCTTCAACCCGCAAAACTACAAGGACCGCAACAACAATCCGCTGTCGCCCGTCATCGGCAGCAATGCCGAGGCCGGCCTCAAGGCCGAGCTGTTCGAGCGCCGCATCCAGGCGCACTTTGCGGTGTTCCAGACGAAGCAGGACAACTTCGGCGTGCGCGACAGCGCCATCACCACGCCGCTGCCCGACGGCACCCTGCCCTACGTGGCCGTGAACGGCACGAAGTCCACCGGCTTCGAGCTGGAGTTTGCGGGCATGGCCACCCGGCAGTGGCGTGTGAGCGCGGGCCTGACCCGCGCCAAGGTCACGCGTGCCCCCACCGACCTGATCTACGCCAACATGCCCGACTACCTGCTGCAACTGGGCACGGACTACCAGCTGTCGGGCGCGCTGGCGCCGCTGTCGGTGGGCGGCAACCTGACCTGGCAAAGCGCCATCGAGGGCTTCAACATCCCGCACCCCAGCGGCACGGTGACGGTGAAGCAATCGCCCAAGGCCATCCTCAACCTGCGCGCATCCTGGCAGTTCAACCCCAAGGTCAGCGCGACGGTGGCCGTGAACAACGTGACCAACCAGAAGTACTGGGCCAACCTGGACTACGGCAACTATGCGGACCCGCGCAACGTGAGCGTGACCTTGCGCGCAGCGTTCTGACCGGCCCACTAGCAACACAAGAGGGAGAGAGGGAGCGACCGGGGCTTGCGCCGCTGCGGCATCGCGCCGTGCGGGGCAAGCCCCGGGTCAGCCGGAGGACAATCACGCCTTTGTTCCTTTTGATGCCTCCCCGTGTCCCTCCCATTTTTTGACGCCATCATCATCGGCGCCGGCGCTGCCGGCCTGTTCTGCGCGGGCCAGGCGGGCCAGCGGGGGCTGAAGGTCTTGCTCATCGACCATGCGGACAAGGTGGCCGAAAAGATCCGCATCTCGGGCGGCGGGCGCTGCAACTTCACCAACCGCGACCTGGACCCGGCCGCGCCGCACAAGCACTTTGTGGGGCAGAACCCGCAGTTCTGCCGCTCGGCGCTGTCGCGCTACACGCCGGCCGACTTCATCGCGCTGGTGCAAAAGCACGGCATCCCGTTTCACGAAAAGCACAAGGGCCAGCTGTTTGCCGACCGCTCGGCCGAGGACATCATCGCCATGCTGCTGGCCGAGTGTGAGGCGGGCGGCGTGACCCGCTGGCAGCCCTGTGGCGTCAGAAAAATAGCCTTTTTGGCCTCAAGCGCTAGTGAATCATGCCGGGGCAGCTATCAAATTGATACTGATCGCGGTCCGGTGTCGGCGGGTGCGCTGGTCATTGCCACGGGCGGCCTGTCTATCCCCAAGATCGGTGCCACCGACTTGGGCTACCGGCTCGCGCAGCAGTTCAACATCCCGCTCGTCGAGCGCAAGCCGGGTCTGGTGCCGCTGACCTTTGACGGCGCGGGCTGGGCGCCGTATGCGCAGCTGGCCGGGCTGGCGCTGCCGGTGCAGATCAGCACGGGTGCCAAGAAAGCCCGCATGGCGTTTGACGAAGACCTGCTGTTCACCCACCGGGGCCTGTCGGGCCCGGCGGTGTTGCAGATCTCCAGCTACTGGCAGGAGGGCACGCCGCTGGCCATCAACCTCGCGCCCACGGTGGACCTGCCCGCCGCGCTGGCGCAGGGCAAGGCCCGCTCGCGCAAGCTGGTGTCCAACGAACTGGCCACCCTGGTGCCCAGCCGCCTGGCCGATGCCTGGGCCAGCCGCGAGGCCGACTGGCAGCGCCCCATCAACGAGGCCAGCGACAAGGCCCTGGCGCGCCTGGCCGAGCAACTGGCGCGCTGGGAGCTGACGCCCACGGGCACCGAGGGCTACAAGAAGGCCGAGGTGACGCTGGGCGGCGTGGACACCAAGGCGCTGTCGCAGCAGACCATGGAGTGCAAGGCCCAGCCGGGGCTGTACTTCATTGGCGAAGTGGTGGATGTGACAGGCTGGCTGGGCGGCTACAACTTTCAATGGGCCTGGGCCAGCGCATATGCCTGCGCGCAGGCGCTGCCACTGCCACAGGCAGAGCCTGCTGGCGCTGCGCACTGACGGCCCCGTAAAAGTCCCTCAGACCATCACAGCGGCCTCCCGCACCGGCGCGCCCGAGGGCTGGTGCTGGCAGGCCCAGGCCTCCAGCTCCGGCACCGGCAGCGGCCGGCTGAAGTGGTAGCCCTGCAGCTCCTCGCAATCGAGTGCACTCAGCACCTGGGCCGTGGCCAGGTCTTCCACGCCCTCGGCCACGATGCGCAGGCCTAGTGTGTGGCCCAGCGCGATGATGGCGCGGGTGATGGCCATGTCGGCAGGGTTGGCGAGCATGTCGCGCACAAAGGATTTGTCCACCTTGAGGCGGTCGATGTCAAAGCGCTTGAGGTAGGCCAGGCTGGAATACCCGGTGCCAAAGTCGTCAATGGACAGTTGCACCCCCAGCGCCTTGAGCGCCGCCAGTTGCTGCTCGGCCGCGTGGGCGTTGTCCATCAGCTGGGATTCGGTGATCTCCAGTTCCAGCCGGTGCGCGGGCATGCCGGTGCGCAGCAGCAGCGCCTCGATGTCGGTGACCAGCGCGGGGTCGGACATCTGCGCAGCCGACAAGTTGACCGAGATCGACACCCGGGCCAGCGGGTGCAGCGATGCGGCATCGCCCACGCCTGCGTCCAGCACCAGCTGCTGCCAGCGCACCCACTGCTCGCACGCCTGTTGCAATACCCAGCTGCCGATGGCGCGGATCATGCCGGTCTCCTCGGCGATGGGGATGAACTCGCTGGGCGGGATGGAGCCCAGCACCGGGCTGGTCCAGCGCAGCAGCGCCTCCACGCCCAGCAACTGGGCGCCCTGGGCGCTCAGGCGTGGCTGGTAGTGCAGGCTCAGCTCGTGGCGCTCCAGCGCACGGCGCAGTTGCTGCTCCATGGTCTGGCGGGCCACCGCGCGCTGGTCGGTCTCCATCGAGTAGAACAGCGCCATGTCGCGGCCGGTGGTCTTGGCCTCGTACATGGCAGCGTCGGCGCGGCGCATGAGTTCGTCGATGTCGCTGCCGTCCTCGGGATACACGGCAATGCCCACGCTGCAGGACACATTCAGCTCGTGCCCCTCGACCGGATGGCTCTGGCGGATGAGCGGGATCAGCCGCCGCTCTACCAGCTGCTGCACGTCCTCGCGCCCGGCCACGTCGCGCATCACCACCACAAACTCGTCGCCGCCCAGGCGGCTCACCGTGTCGCGACTGCGCACGGCCTGCGTGAGGCGCGCGGCCACCGAGCGCAGCAGGCCGTCGCCAATGTGGTGGCCCAGCGTGTCGTTGATGGCCTTGAAGCGGTCCAGGTCGATGAACAGCACCGCGACCTTTTCGCCCGTGATGGGCGCCTGCGCCAGCGCCATCTGCAGGCGCTGCACACACAGTGATCGGTTGGGCAGCTCGGTGAGCACATCGTGGTGCGCCAGGAACTGGATGCGCTCCTCGTTGAGCTTGCGGTCGGTGATGTCGATGGCAATGCCGATGTGGTTGGCCACCGCACCGCCCTTGCCCTCGCGCACGGCCGACACCATGAGCCAGGCCGGGTAGGTCTCGCCCGAGCGGCGGCGAAACCGCACCTCGCCCTGCCACGACTCCTTGTCGAGCATGGTGCGCTGGATCTGCGCGGACAGCGGCTCGGAGCCCGACTCTTCCAGCAGAAAGCCCAGGTCCTCGCCAATGACCTCGTAGAAGTCGTAGTGCGTGCTGCGGCAGAACGCCTTGTTCACGCTGATGATCTGCTGCTCGGCATTCATGATGATGATGCCTTCGGACGAGGCCTCGAACACCTTGGCCCAGAGCTCCAGGCGCTGCTCCATCACCTTGAGCACGTTGATGGGCGTGAAGGCGGTGAGCACCGAGTCGCGGCCCTGAAACTGCAGGCGCCGTGCCGACAGCACGGCCCAGGAGGGCTCGGGACTGCCCTTCCAGCGCACTTCAAATTCATCGACCGAGCCTTGGTCGGCCAGGCGCTGAAAGAAGCGCGCGCGCACGCCGGGCTCCAGCCCCACGGCCCAGGGGTCGGTCTTGCGGCCACCCAGCCAGTGGGCGGCGGGTGCGTTGGAGTGCAGCACCTCGTGCTCGGGGATGGACGTGACGACCATGGGGATGGGGAAGGCCTCCACCAGCTCGCGCTGCGCCTCGGCCGCGCGGGCGCTGGCGGCCAGCTCCTGCTGCAGCAGACGGTCGCGGTCGAGCTGCGACAGCATCTCGTTGAACGCAGTGACCAGGCGGCCGATTTCGTCGCGGCTGTTCCACTGCGCGCGCAGCGTGTGGTCGCCGCTCTTGCGCACCTCGTCGGCCACACGGGCCAGTTGCTGCAGCGGCTTGGCGATCTGGCGCGCGACCAGGGTGACGAGCGAAAGGATGCAACCCAGCAGCACCAGCGCCGTGCCCAGGTGCAGCCACATGCGGGCAAACAGGCTGTCGGCGCGCTGGTTCAGCAAACGCTCCAGGTCCACAATGCCCACCGACCAGGCATCGCGCAGCGCGCCCAGCACCTGGGCCTCCTGCACACCCACTTGCGCCACGGTCAGGCGCGACTCGCCCGATGCAATGCCCTGCAGCAAGGCCTGAAAGCCCTCCTGCGCCGCCTTGAGCGCCTCGCGCTGGCGTACCAGCGCGGCCCGCATCTCCGGCGAGCCCGCGATGAAGGCCTGGTTGTAGTCCGACTCGATGCCCAGCATCACGGCGTCCAGCCGCCCCACCAGCGTCAGCAGCTCGGACGACCATTGCGGCCCGCGCCGCGATGGCGCCGCGTTCAGGAAGCTGACGGTGTCATGCACCGCCTGCAGCAGCTCGGGAAACCGCAACACCACCAGCGACATCACGTAGTAGCTGTCCAGGTCCGGGTCCAGGATCAGGTTGGACTGGTTGCCCACAGTGGTGAGCAGCTCGCGGCCCTCGCGCAGCAACTGGCTGCGCTGGCGGGTGAGCGTCTGCGGATCGACGGTGGGCGAGCCCCCCGGGGGCGGCCCCGCCAGCTGCTGCAGCGCCACGCCAAACCGCTGGGCGACATCGGCGGTGCGCAGCTGCTCGTCGTGGGCCGCGCGCACGGCCTCCAGCCGGGTGAGCACGTCGGCCACCAGCGGCGGTTGCTGCGACGCGTCCAGAAACTGCCCCATCAGCCCGTCGCGCACCACCGCTGCATAGGTCGTGCCCACCACTTCCTTACGCGTGAAGTCGATCGCCAGGTACTTTTCGTGGATCAGGATGCTGGAGACGTAGATCACCGCCGTCAGGTCCAGCAGATAGATGAGCATGAGCTTGCGGCCCACACTGAGCCGGCCCAGCCAACCCGATACGCGGTGCATGAATGCCATGGTGTCTGCGGCGGGGCCGCCCGGGCGGATGGCCAGGGCTCCCCACCGGTGATTAGGAGTGTTACAACATGAAGCAACTTCCGCGCCATTGCGGTGCAGCCCGCCCGAAAGCATCCCGCCCAGCGCCCTGCCCAGGGGCAGACGCCCACCCCTTGCGCCATGGGCGTGGATAAAGGCTATAATCTCCGGCTTTGCTGGCAATGCCCCGTCGGCCAAATACTAGTTACAGACGGGGAAACCGCTTTGTACGGACTTGAGGCCCGATCTCCCCAAGCCCCTCTGCAGGCACCATTTGGAAAACATTAGCTAATGACTACGATCCGCGTAAAAGAAAACGAACCCTTTGACGTTGCACTGCGCCGCTTCAAGCGCACCATTGAAAAGCTCGGCCTGCTGACCGACCTGCGCGCCCGTGAGTTCTACGAAAAGCCCACCGCCGAGCGCAAGCGCAAGAAGGCTGCTGCCGTGAAGCGTCACTACAAGCGCGTTCGCAGCATGCAACTGCCCAAGAAGCTGTACTGAGTACCGCTTTGGCACCGTCCTGATACGGAGTGCCGACAAACCCGCGCTAGGGACGCCAAGCGCGGGTTTTTTGTTTTTTCGGGTCTGCACAAAGCCCCTCTGGCGTCGTTGCAACGCCTTGCCGTAGCAGCACTACTGTCTGCGGCGTTGACGCCTAGCCAGAGGGGCTTTGTGCAAACCCTCCGTCCCTGTCTGAAACCAAAAAAAGGAAGCCGCCATGAGCCTCAAGGACCAGATCACCGAAGACATGAAAACTGCCATGCGCGCCAAGGATAGCGAGCGCCTGGGCACCATCCGCCTGCTGCAGGCCGCGATGAAGCAGAAGGAAGTGGACGAGCGCATCACCCTGGACGACGCGGCCGTGGTGGCCATCGTGGACAAGCTGATCAAGCAGCGCAAGGACTCGATCACCGCCTTTGAAGGCGCGGGCCGCCAGGATCTGGCCGACAAGGAAAAGGCCGAGATGGCCGTGCTGCAGGCCTACCTGCCTGAGCGCATGTCGGCCGAGGAAACGCTGGCCGCCGTGAAGGCCATCGTGGCCGAAGTGGGTGCCTCGGGCCCCGGCGACATGGGCAAGGTGATGGGCGTGGTCAAGACCCGCCTGGCGGGCAAGGCCGATATGGGCCAGGTGTCGGCTGCGGTGAAGGCCGCGCTGGCGGGCTGATCGCCCCTGCGGTCGAGCCGATGGCACGACCGGTATCTTTTTGATAGCTGCTAGCGCTTGTAGCACGGGCGCTTGCAGCTATTTTTGCTTCAACCTGGGGCGTTTGCACCCGCTCCGGCCTCTGCGCCCCGCACCGCCCACCCGGCGCGGAAATACGCCTGCAGAAACTCCACGCACACCCGCACCTTGGCCGAGCGCTCCAGCCGCGTGGGGTAGACGGCCCACACATTCGCATCCTGCTGCCACTGCGGCAGCACCTGCACCAGGCGCCCCGCCTGCAGGTGCGCGCCCACATCCCACAGCGAGCGCAGTACCACACCGCGCCCATCCACCGCCCACTGCACGGCCATCTCGCCGTTGTTGGCTGACAGCGGGCCGCGCACCTTGACCGATTCTTCCTGCGCGCCGCTGCGCAGGCGCCACACGCCAAAGGGGTGGTCGCGCTCCTTGATCACCAGGCAGTCGTGCGCAGCCAGGTCGGCCACCGTGCGCGGGCTGCCCTTGCGCTGCAGGTAGGCGGGCGCCGCGCACAACACGCGGTGGTTGTCGGCCAGGCGGCGGGCGATGAGGTGCGGCGCAATCTCGTCGCCCACGCGCACGTCCAGGTCAAACCCTTCGCCCGCCACATCCACCAGCCGGTCGAACACCTCCAGCCGCACCTGCAGCCCCGGGTGCTGTTCCACCAGCCGTGACAGCGCGGGCGCCACGATCTGGCGGCCAAAGCCAAAGCTGCTGCTCACCCGCAGCAGCCCGCGCGGCTCGCTGCGTGTCACCACCACCTCCTGCATCAGTTGCTCCATGTCGTCCAGGATGCGCTGCGCCCAGTGGAAGACGCGCTCACCCTCTTCCGTCACCGCCACGCGGCGGGTGGTGCGATGCAGCAGCTTGACCTGCAGGTCCTGCTCCAGCAGGCGAATACGCTTGCTGACGTAGGCGGGCGAGGTGCCCAGCTCGGTGGCAGCGCCGCCAAAGCTCGCCTTGCGCACCACGGCCGTGAACACACGCAGATCTTCTGCCGCAGGATTTTTATGCACGAAGTGTGAAGGATGAAGCCACAGTTGGCAGATTGTAGTTATCGGCAGCGCTGGGAACAATGCACGCCATGCCGCTGGCTGCGCCCTGCAGCCGCATCCCCGACGCCATTGCAAGGACCGCTTGATGACCTCTTCCGCCCCCGCCAAAACCTACCGTATCGCCCTCATTGCCGGAGACGGCATCGGCAAGGAGGTGATGCCCGAAGGCCTGCGCGTGGTGTTGGCCGCTGCCAAACGCTTTGGTATCGCGCTCGAAACCACCACCATCGACTGGGCCAGCTGCGACTACTACGCGGCCCACGGAAAAATGATGCCGGACGACTGGAAGGCGCAACTGTCAGGCATGGACGCCATCTTCTTCGGCGCCGTCGGCTGGCCTGCCACCGTGCCCGACCATGTGTCCCTCTGGGGTTCGCTGCTCAAGTTCCGCCGCGAGTTCGACCAGTACATCAACCTGCGCCCGGTGCGCCTGTTCGAGGGTGTGCCCTGCCCGCTCGCGGGCCGCCAACCCGGCGACATTGACTACTACGTGGTGCGCGAGAACACCGAGGGCGAGTACACGTCCCTGGGCGGCCTCATGTACGAAGGCACCGACCGCGAAATCTGCATTCAGGAATCTGTCTACTCCCGCCACGGCGCCAACCGCCTGCTCAAATTCGCGTTCGACTTGGCCCAGAGCCGCGCCAGAAAACACGTCACCCTGGCCACCAAAAGCAACGGCATCGCCATCAGCATGCCCTGGTGGGACCAGCGTGCCGACGATGTCGCCCAGGGCTACCCCGAGGTCACGTTGGACAAACAGCACATCGACATCCTCACGGCCCGCTTTGTGCTTCAGCCCGGCCGCTTTGACGTGGTGGCTGCCACCAACCTGTTTGGCGACATCCTCTCTGACCTGGGCCCCGCCACCACCGGCACCATTGGCCTCGCCCCCTCGGCCAACCTCAACCCCGAGCGCCACTTCCCCAGCCTGTTCGAGCCCGTGCACGGCTCAGCGCCGGACATTTACGGCAAAAACATCGCCAATCCGATTGCGATGATCTGGTCGGGCGCGCTGATGCTGGACTTCCTCACCCACGGCCAGGGCGCAGGTCGGCAGGCGCACGATGCGATCGTGAGCGCCATTGAAGAGACGATCAAGAGCGGGCCACGCACGCCCGATCTGGGCGGCACGGCGAGCACGACGCAGGTGGGTGAGGCCATCGCGGCGAGAGTGAGTGCACAGACCGAATGACGCCTGGCGGCCAATCACTCCTGAATTGATAGCTACCAGCGCATGAAATACCTGCGCTATACGCTCATTTCATTCAAAAATGGCTCTCACCCTCCCCCTGGAGGTACCTTGAACTGCTCGGTGACGCGCTGCTCGGCACGCGCCGCAGCAGCCGCCAAACGGTCTCTGGCGTTGCGCGCACCCGCCATGGCTGCACGCAGGGCACGCAGAACAACGACCACGGCAACCGATCGCGCGGATCGCTGGCGGCCCACCAAGTGGGGATTGGAAATGGCTCTGACGGCGGTGGTGGAGGAATGCGGGTGTTTCATGGCCCCGCAATGCTCTCGCCGGGCTTACCATCTGTAAAGTTGAATTCAATGATGATTCACTTCACGAATCCTGATGCGTAACCTCAACCTCGACCAGCTGCAGACCCTGATCGCCATCGCCGACCTGGGTACTTTTGCCGCCGCCGCGCAGGCGCTGCACCTGGCGCCGCCCACCGTGAGCATGCACATCAAGGAACTGGAATCGCGCCTGGGCGCCGAGCTGGTGGTGCGCGGGCGGCGGCAGGCTGACCTCACCCCCGCCGGCGAGGTGTTGGTGCGCGAAGGCCGCCAGCTGCTGCTGGCCAGCGACGACCTGGTGGAGCGCGTGCGGCGCCACGCATCCGGCCGCGAAGGCATGGTGCGGGTGGGCGTGTCGGCGGGCGTCAGCACCCGGCTGCTGCCGCGCATGCTGGAGGCACTGGCAGCGCGCAGCCCCGGTGTGGAAATCCGCCTGGAGGCCGTGGGATCGGCCGAGTCGATGCAGCGCCTGAAGGCGGGTACGCTGGACATTGCCATCGTCGCCAGCCCCCAGCCCCCGCTGGCCGAAGTCAAGCAAACACCCTGGCGCAACGACCCCATGGTGGCCCTGCTGCCCGCCGCGTGGGAGGCACCCGAACACATCGGCCCCGACTGGCTGGCCAGCCGCCGCTGGGCATCCTTTGCGCCCGCCACGCAGATGCACGGGCTGATCGCCAACTGGTTTGGCCAAGCGGGGCATCACCCGCGCCCATTTCTGGCGCTGAGCTACCCCGGCGCCCTCAAAAGCCTGGCCGTGGCCAGCCAGTGTGCCGCCTTGCTGCCGATGGAAGAGGTGGAAGACCTGCAGGGCACGCCCGGTGTGCAGATCCGCCCCCTGCAGCCGCCGCTGATGCGCCCCATGGCCGTGGCGCACCGCCACCAGCCGCCGCCCTCCCCGGCGGTGGAGGGCGTGCTGGAGTTGCTGGCGGAATTTGCGGGCCTCGCAGAGTGATGGCGGAGCACACCGCGCGCCGTCACGCGGGCGGCAAGCCCTGGGCAGGCCGGGCAGAAGACCCGGCAGCAAGCCGCTGCAGGTAGGGCTGCACGAACAGGTACAACCCCGTCAACAACAGCAGCGCCAGGGGCGGCAGGGGCGCATAGATCACCCAGTCCGGCGGGTTGCCTACCCCCTGAGCACGGACCACAAAATTGGCGATGACGGCCAGGGCGTGTCACCCTCCAATTCCCCCACGCGAAAGCCATCCAGGCCGTGCAGTGCTAGGCGCCCTGAGTGCCGTGTAGCCCCGCTACACAAGCGAAGGACAACGACGCAATGCGCGGCCTGGATGGCTTTCCCTTCGGGCTGGCTGCGCAATGCGGCGTCTGCTTTGTCAGCTGGCTTGCCAATAGCCAGCTATTGGCTGCGCCCCCCTTCGCGCATCCATCCGCATTGCGCGGCCAGCGCGCGGGGGAATTGGAGGGTGGCACGCCCTGGCGTGAATGCCATCGACACCCAGCGATGAAACCGCCGAATTCCCGCACCGGCGCTCATTGCGCACCTCCAGCCGCCAGCTGGATCATCTTCCAGCCGTTGCCCGCTGGGTCCCGAAAGCCTGCGTCCACGTTGCCGTACCGGTCCACGGGCTCCTGTGTGAACTCCACACCCAAGTCCCGCAGTCGGGCATAGTCCGCGCGGCAGTCCGCCACATGGAGCACCAGCGCAGGCATGGCACCTTTGGCCACCATCGCGCGCAAAGTTTGCGCTGTGGCTTCATCATGGATCGGTGGGCCGGGCCTGAACAGGCCGAGCTGGAAGCCCGGCTGGTCAGGGTGCTGCACCGTCAGCCAGCGGTAGGGCCCGTTGCGCACGTCCGTGTGCACGCGAAACCCGAGCTTGCCCACGTAAAACGCGAGCGCTTCGTCCTGGTCGTCCACATACACGCCCACCACACCAATGCCTTGGTTCGCCGTCATCAGATCTCCTGGTTTGTTGCTGATGTCGGCTTTGTACCTGCGGCCTGGCGGCGGCGCTTCTCCGAAACTGCGGTGGTGAGGTCGGGACGTTGTGCAGCCTTCAAAACGCAGGCGGGCACCTTGTCCAGTGGCTCCACAGTGGCCTGGGCCTGCTGGCGCACCACACTAGGACTGTGCCCCGTGATGTCACGGAAGGTGCGCCCAAAAGTGCCCAGGCTCTCCCAGCCGGTGGCAAACGCGATCTCGGTGATGGGCAGGTCCGTGTCCCGCAGCAGCGTGGTGGCTTGCTCGATGCGGCGTGTCGGCAGGTAGCGGTGGGGCGGGATGCCAAAGGCCTGCCGAAAGGACCGGGCGAAATGCGCCTCCGAGACGCCGCTCACCTCCGCCAGCCGCTGGACTGGCCAGGCCTCGTGCGACGCAGCGTCCATGTGGTCCTTGGCGCGCAACAGGCGGCGCAAAAGCGCCGGGTCTTGGGGCGCAATCGGGTGGGCGGCTTCGCCTTTGACTGGGGGCTTCGGGGGCACGGAGGGCATGGTGGGTGCAGCATATCGCCTGTCTGGCGGCACTCCTGCACCGCCGGTACAGAGGTAGGCAAGACTTGCGAGGCACCACAGGTGAACACAAGCACCGTGAACAAAGTCACCGTCTTCGCGATGGGCCTCACCCGCTGCGGGTGCTGCCGAGACAAGGGCATGGAATCATCGCGGCATCGCCTGTCGATGGCCGCCCGGCCGTCGGCAGCCCCCATCATTCATCTCTTCGCGAACCATCCACCATGAAGCGTCTTCTCATCCTGGGAGCCACGGGCTCCCTCGGCCGCCACTTGCTGCAGCAGGCTGTGGCGGCCGGCCACCAGGTATCGGTCATCGTGCGCAACCCCGCCAAGCTGCCCCCAGACCTGCGGTCACGCATCACGGTGCACCCTGTGGACCTGGGCACGGTAGCCACCGGCGCTTTGGCCGACTTGGTTCGGGGCCACGAGGCACTGATCAACTGCGCGGGGCTGGTCACCGAAGGCCGCGCATTTGTCGATCTTGTGGACCGCGTTGTTTCCAGTGTGGAATCCCTGGCGCCTTCCGAGCGGCCGATCTGCTGGTTCATGGCGGGCGCCGCCGTGCTCGACATCGGCCAGACAGGCCGCCGGGGGGTTGAACTGCCCAAGGTGCGCGACACCTATTGGCCGCACCGGAAGAACTTTGAGCGCCTGAACACGTCCCCCATTGACTGGCGGCTGCTGTGCCCCGGGCCGATGGTGGACCAAGCCGCGCTCGGCATCGACCGGCTGCGCATTGCTGCGGACCAGCTGCCGGTCGCTGTGCCGTCCTTTGCAGGCAAGCTCCCCAGCCCGCTGTTGCTGCTGCTGTTTGCGTCGAAGGTGCCGCAGATGATCGTGCCCTATGCCGATGCAGCGGCGCTGATGCTGGCCCATCTTGCGCCCCGGGACGCGATGTCCCGGCACCGCGTGGGCCTCGCTCTGCCCGTGGGCATGCGCGGCAAGAAAGACACCTGGGCGGCCAAGCCCCGCAGTGCCAGCTGACGCAGACCTCCATGAAAAAAGGCCCTCGCGGTCACGAGGGCCTGGGGGGGCAGGAAAGCTGCCGAAACTCGCCTCACATCAGCAACTTGCAGCATCCGCCTGCGGCAGCCATAAAGATCAGCTGCCCGCCACCTTCATGCGGTTGACCAGAATCGAGCCCACCGTCTTGGCGCCGTAGTTGTAGGCATCCGCGCCCACAGCCTCGATGCCCTTGAGCATGTCCTTGAGGTTGCCCGCGATGGTGATCTCGTGCACGGGGAAGGCGATCTTTCCGTTCTCCACCCAGAAGCCGCTCGCGCCGCGCGAGTAGTCGCCCGTCACATAGTTCACGCCCTGGCCCATCAGCTCCACAACAAACAGGCCGGTGCCCAGCTTTTGCAGCATGGCGTCCAGGTTGTCGCTGGCCTGGGTGAGGCGCGAGGTCATCACCAGGTTGTGCGAGCCACCGGCGTTGCCCGTGGTCTTCATGCCCAGCTTGCGGGCCGAGTAGCTGCTGAGGAAATAGCCCTGCACACGGCCACCCTGCACCACCTTGCGCGGCGCCACGCGCACGCCCTCTTCGTCAAACGGCGAGCTGCCCTTGCCGCCCAGGATGAACGGGTCTTCGAGAATGTCGATGTGCTTGGGGAAGACCATCTTGCCCAGCGAGTCGAGCAAGAAGCTGCTCTTGCGGTACAGCGAGCCGCCGCTGACGGCCTGCACAAAACCGCCGAGCAGGCCTGCGGCCAGCGTCGATTCAAACAGCACAGGGCATTGGGTGGTGGGGATCTTGCGGCTGCCCAGGCGACTCAATGCGCGCTGCGCTGCGTAGCGGCCCACGGCCTCGGGCGATGCCAGGTCGGCCGCATTGCGCATGGAGCTGTACCAGGCATCGCGCTGCATCTCGCCGTTCTTGCCGGGCAGCGAGGCGATGGGTGCCACCGAGAAGCTGTGGCGCGAACTGGCATAGCCGCCGCGAAAACCGCGCGTGTGGGCGCTGAAGAAATGGCTTTGCTGGGCCGACACGCCCGCGCCTTCGCTGTTGGTGATGCGGCGGTGCGTCTTGAATGCGGCGGCTTCGCAGGCCTTGGCCATCTCTGCAGCCTCTTCGCTGGTGATGGCCCAGGGGTGGAAGAGTTGCAGGTCGCGGTGCGTGTCGGCGGGCGCGATGTCGTCGGCATCGGGCAGTCCGGCTACGGGGTCTTCGGCGGTGAAGCGGGCGATGTCGTAGGCCGCTTGCACGGTCTGCTCGATCGCCTTGGTAGAAAAGTCTGACGTGCTGGCATTGCCCCGGCGGTGGCCGATGTAGACCGTCACGCCCAGCGACTTGTCGCGGTTGCGCTCCACATTCTCCAGCTCGCCCTTGCGCACACTGACCGACAGGCCGCAGCCTTCGGACGCCTCGGCGCCTGCGTCGGTGGCGCCCAGCTTTTTGGCATGCGCCAAGGCGCGGTCCACCAGCTCTTCAAAAAACGGGCGGCTGTAGCTGAAGCCGCTGTCAGGGGTGCGAGAGGAGGCGGCTGCGGGCGCGGCGGCCAGCGCGCCAGGGGTGCGCGGGGCGCGATTCGAGGGTTTGTTCATAGCGGCAGCTATGATACTTGCCACTGTGGCGCGCTCTGCGCCACTCGTTTTTTGCCCCCACCACCCATGTCACGCAAACCCAAAAAAGGCTACTTTGTGCGAGGCCAGTTCGTTGCCGAAGGCAGCGAACTGGACATCCAGCTCAAGGCCGAACTCAAAGGCACGCCCGATGCCAGCCGCACCGATCTCAAGCGCGAGAGCGATGAACTGCAGGACCTGGGCAAGGAGTTGCTGACCCTGCGCGCCGACCTGTTCGACGCCGTGGGCCTGCCCGACAAGCTGGTGGAGGCTCTGGCCGAGGCCAAGCGCATCACCAACTTTGAAGGCAAGCGCCGCCAGATGCAGTACGTGGGCAAGCTCATGCGCAAGCTCGAACCCGAGCTGGTGCAGGCCGCCCGACAGGCCCTGGAAGAGCAGCACAAGGGCTCTGCCACCGAAAAGCTGCAGCTGCACCTCGCTGAACAATGGCGCGACCGCCTGATCGCCGATGACGACACGCTGGCCGCCTGGATGGCCGAGCACCCCACCACCGACACCCAGCAGCTGCGCGCGCTGATCCGCCAAGCCCGCAAGGACGCACAGCCCGCAGGCAAAGAGGCCAATGTCCAGGTCTCGCAAGGCCTGGCGCCCCGCAAGGGCCGTGCGTACCGCGAGCTGTTCCAGCTGGTGCGCGAGCACCTGGGCGGCACCGGCACGGCAGATGCCGGCGACACCGACGAGGACAACGACGATGAGTGAAGCCGTCCACGACGCCGTCAAGATCGGCATCGTCTCCATCAGCGACCGCGCTAGCACCGGCGTCTATGAAGACAAGGGCCTGCCCGCACTGCAGGACTGGCTCACGCGTGCGCTGCACAACCCCATCACCTTCGAGCCGCGTCTGATCCCCGATGAACAGGCTGGCATCAGCGCCACGCTGATCGAGTTGGTGGACGCCGGTTGCGCGTTGGTGCTGACCACGGGTGGCACCGGCCCCGCACTGCGCGATGTAACGCCCGAGGCCACGCTGGCTGTGGCGCACAAGGAGATGCCCGGCTTTGGCGAGCAGATGCGCCAGATCAGCCTGAAGTTCGTTCCCACGGCCATCCTCTCGCGCCAAGTGGCAGTGATCCGGGGAAACAGCCTCATCATCAATCTGCCCGGCCAGCCCAAGGCGATTGCCGAGACGCTGGAGGGGCTGAAGGATGCCGACGGCAAGCAGATAGTGCCTGGTATCTTTGCCGCAGTACCCTACTGCATCGACCTGATCGGCGGGCCTTACCTGGAAACGCGCGATGAGGTGTGCAAGGCGTTCCGGCCCAAGACGGCGATTCGCCCTCCTCGCACCGCCTGACGTCACTCATTGGAAACAGAAATAGCTGGTGACGCTTGATGATCAAGCGCCACCAGCTATTTTTTGATAGTACCTGTGCTGCAGTACCAGCCCGGGTCTCTGTTGGCTACTTGCCCACCAGCTCGTTGAGCTTACCCGCCTCGAACTGTTCCTTGATCGCCGCGTCGCAAGGCACGCAGTCCTTGGCCTGCTGGTTGGCGGCCGAGAGTTTTTCGATGGCCTGCCACAAAAGCGCAATCTGATGCTCTTGCGATGAGGCGTTGTCGATCAAGCCGCGCATAGCCTGCGAGAGCGGGTCGTCTTCCTGCGTGATGCCGTAAGCGGTGAACTTGCGCGCCGGCTGGGATTCGGTCACGTCGGCACTCTGCCCCTCTTTCGACGGGATGATGCGCGCCGGGATGCCCACCGCCGTGGCACCTGCAGGCACCGGCTTGATGACCACGGCGTTGGAGCCGATCTTGGCACCATCACCCACCTCAAAGCCGCCCAGCACCTTGGCGCCCGCGCTCACCACCACGTCCTTGCCCAGCGTGGGGTGGCGCTTGGTGCCCTTGTACAGCGAGGTGCCGCCCAGCGTCACGCCCTGGTAGATGGTGCAGCCGTCGCCAATTTCGGCGGTCTCACCCACCACCACGCCCATGGCGTGATCGAAGAACACGCGCTCGCCAATCTTGGCGCCGGGGTGGATCTCGATGCCGGTGAACCAGCGCGCAAAGTGCGAGATGAAACGCCCCAACCATTTGAGGCCGTGGTGCCAGCACCAGTGGGCGGGGCGGTGCAGCCAAATCGCGTGCAGGCCCGGATAACAGGTGATCACCTCCCACGTGCTGCGCGCGGCAGGATCGCGGTCGAGGATGCACTGGATATCGGAGCGCAGGCGGGCGAGCATTGGTTGTTATGGTTATTTGTTGAGAACGTGTTGATGGTCTTTTCAGGGTCGCGTTGAGGTGCAATCGGGATGAGTGGATGCTCCGGGTGCGCCGCATGGGCCCGTGCCCATGCAAGCAGTCGGTGCGTTCAATCGCCCGATTTCACCCCAACCCTGCGGGCAAGTGCATTTCCGGGTGGTCTGCGGCGTTGCGGCACTTGTTGATAGCCGAGCTATCAACCGCGCACCGCGTCTAGCACCCCATCCCGGAAACGCATTTGCGCGTCCCTGAAAAGACCATCAACACGTTCCTAGGCTGCACAGTCTATCGTTTCGCCTGCGCCGTCTCGATCATGGCTTTGGCGACACCTCTCAAGATGTGGATTTCCTCAGGGCTGAGCTGCGCGCGGTTGAAAAGCTGGTTAAGGCGGGGCATTAGCTTCTTGGGCGCGGCCGGGTCCAGAAAGCCGATGGAGGTGAGCGCCTGCTCCCAGTGGCCCAGCATGCCCGCCACCTGCGCCGCGTCGGCCAGCGCGCGCGGCGGGGTGGCGTCCTGCACCGCAAAACCGCCCAATGCCTGGCGCCATTCGTAGGCGATCACCTGGATGGCAGCACCCAGGTTGAGCGAGCCAAAGCCGGGGTTGGTGGGAATCGACAGCGCTACATGGCAGCGGTATACGTCTTCGTTGGTCATGCCAAACCGCTCGGAGCCGAAGAGAAAGGCCACGCCGGCTTGCGGGGCCGCGCCCGGGTCTGCAGGGGTGTCGCCGGATGGATTTGAAGGGTTTTGGGCCTCTTGCGCTAGTGCTTCATGCCTGAGCAGCTCACTTTTTAATAGCGCTTCAAAGTGCGCACGCGGCGCTGCTGTGGGGGGGCCAAAATCGCGTGGCGTCATGGCCGTGGCGCACAGGTGGCTGATACCGTCGAGCGCCTCGTCCAGCGTGGCGACGATGCGTGCGTTGTTCAGCACATCGAGGGCGCCGCTGGCGCGCTGGATGGTTTCCTCGCGCCTGAGCACGTTAGCCCAGCGGGGAGCGACCAGCACCAGGTCGTCAAATCCCATGGTTTTCATGGCACGGGCGGCGGCGCCCACATTGCCGGCGTGGCTGGTGTTGATCAGGACAAAACGGGTCTTCATGGACGGGCGGGGCGAGAGGGAGAAAGCGGCCGGTTAGGCAAAAAAGGGCTCTGCGGGTAAAATCCCGCCCTCTATTGTCGCCGCCCGCATCGCCGGGACGGGTCGGACCTCCCCGCTCATCCTGTACGCAGACGCTCGCGCCACCCTGGCCGTGCGCTGCCAACCACCACAATTTATGTCGTCTACTCTGCACCCCATGCTCAACGTGGCCATCAAGGCTGCACGCGCCGCCGGCGCCATCATCAACCGCGCGGCCCTGGACGTGGAATCGGTGCGGATCTCGCAAAAGCAGATCAATGACTTTGTGACCGAGGTGGACCACGCCTCCGAAAAGATCATCATCGAGACGCTGCTGACGGCCTACCCCGGCCACGGCATCCTGGCGGAAGAGTCGGGCAAGGAATACGGCGCGAGGGATTCGGAGTTCGTCTGGATCATCGACCCGCTGGACGGCACGACCAATTTCATCCACGGCTTCCCCGTGTACTGCATCAGCATTGCGCTGGCCGTGAAGGGCAAGATCGAGCAAGCTGTGGTGTACGACCCTACCCGCAACGACCTGTTCACCGCCACCAAGGGCCGTGGCGCCTTCCTGAACGAGCGCCGCATCCGAGTGAGCAAGCGCACCCAGCTCAAGGACTGCCTGATCTCCACCGGCTTCCCCTTCCGCCCGGGCGACAACTTCAAGAGCTACCTGAACATGATGGCCGACGTGATGCAGCGCACCGCCGGCCTGCGCCGCCCCGGCGCCGCTGCACTGGACCTGGCCTACGTGGCTGCCGGCTTCACTGACGGCTTCTTTGAAACCGGCCTGTCGATCTGGGACGTGGCAGCGGGTTCGCTGCTGGTGACCGAGGCCGGTGGCCTGGTGGGCAATTTCACGGGCGAAGCCGACTTCCTGGAGCAGCGCGAGTGCCTGGCGGGCAACCCCCGCGTGTACGGCCAGCTGGTGCCCATCCTGGGCAAGTACAGCAAGTTTGCGAGCGCTGGCGACAAGGCGGCTGTGCGCCAGGCGGCTGCGGCCGATGCGCCAGCCACCGAGACCCAAGACACTAACGAAGGCGCGGATGCAGCGGAACCAGCCGCCCCGCAGGCCGACTCCGCCAAGGGCGAAGACGCGCCGTTCTGATTTTGCGTGCCCTCGCCCTTCGGGGCGAGGCGCTAGGCGGGGTCTGGATATTTCTGCGCAATGCTGCGGAAGTCTTCCGCAATGTCCACAAACGCATCCACCATGTCAGGGTCGAAGTGGGTGCCCTTGCCCCGCACGATGGTGCTGCAGGCCTGGTCGTGCGAAAACGCCGGCTTGTACACACGCTTGCTGATGAGCGCGTCGTACACGTCGGCCACGGCCATCAGGCGGGCCGACACCGGGATGGCATCCCCCGCCAAGCCCTGCGGGTAGCCGGAGCCGTCCCACTTTTCCTGGTGGCTGTAGGCGATCTCCTTGGACACGCTCAAAAACGCCACGCGCATGCCCAGGCGCCGCTCGGCCTCTTCGATCGCGTCGCGGCCCAGCGTGGTGTGGGTCTTCATCACCTCAAATTCTTCCACCGTGAGCTTGCCGGGCTTGAGCAGGATGCTGTCGGGGATGCCGATCTTGCCAATGTCGTGCAACGGCGCCGACTTGTAGAGCAGCTCAATCATGCGGTCATTGAGCAGATGCTCAAAACGCGGGTGGTGGCGCAGGCGCTCGGCCAGCGTCTTCACATACAGCTGGGTGCGGCGGATGTGGTTGCCGGTTTCGTTGTCACGCGTCTCGGCCAGCGAGGTCATGGCCATGATGGTCACGTCCTGGATGGCCTGCACCTCCAGCGTGCGCATGGCGACCTCACGCTCCAGATAGGCGCTTTTGTCGCGCAGGAAATCAGCCGTGGCCTTGAGCGCCAGATGCGTGTTGACGCGGGCCAGCAGAATGGGCGGGCTGATGGGTTTGGTGATGTAGTCCACCGCGCCCAGCGCCAGACCCATGCGCTCGTCGTCGGTGTCGGAACGTGCTGTGAGGAAGATCACCGGGATGTCGCGTGTGGCGGGTGCCTCCTTGAGGCGGCGGCAGACCTCGTAGCCATCCACCTCGGGCATCATGATGTCCAGCAGGATCAGGTCGGGCGGCGTGGCCGACTGGGCAATCTTGAGCGCCTTCTCGCCATGGTTCGCCACCTTGACCAGGTAATGCTCGCGCAGCAGGCTGCCCATGAGGGTGAGGTTTTCGGGCGTGTCGTCCACCACGAGCACGGTGGCAATCGGCTTATCTACCAAGGTCGCCGGGCTGGAGGCAAAAGGCGCGTTGTCCATGCAAATGTCCTGCGTAAGTGCCGTTCAGGGGGATTCGAGGGCGGTGGATTCGGAGCCAGGCACCGCAGCCATGGCCTCCAGTGCCTGCTCGAAATCAAAGTTCAGGGTGTGCTTTTCAACAGCCTGGAAAGCGCTCCCCAGGGCCGCCTTGAGCAACACGCCATTGTGTTGGAAAAACTCGGTGGCTGCAGGGTCGTCCTGCTCCAGCAAGTGGCGCAAATGGTGTTCGGCCTCGGCTGGCGTCATGCCCGGCCCAGATACGCCTGCAGATGGCGACACACCGTGCTCCGGTGCCGCTTGCCCCTGCACCGCTTGCAGCACCCAGTCCTGTAGCCCCTGCAGCAGCGGCTGTAGCGCAGCGCGCAGCTCCGCCAGCAACGGCACGATGGCCTCGTTGCCATGGCGAAAGCGCAGCGCGTGCTCCAGCGCCTGCGCGCGGTCCGACACGGCCTGCGCGCCAATGTTGGCGGCCACCGACCGCAGCGTGTGGGCCAGGCGCTCGGCCAGCGCCACGTCATGCACCGCGAGGGCGCGCTGCAGCTCTGGCAGCACCGGGGCCTGCCCTTGCACAAAGCGGCGCAGCATCTCGGCATACAGACCCGTCTTGCCCAACGCACGCTGCAGGCCCAGGTTGGTGTCCAGGCCCGGCAGATCAGGAACATCCACCGGTAGCCAGCCAGCGGCCGTGGCACTGGCGGCCCCCGCCGCCACCGATGCCGCCACTGGCGCCGCATTGCTGCGCGCGGGTGGTACTGCAGCACCCAGCCCCTCGCGGGGGCGAATCCACCGGGCCAGCGCAGCCCACAGGGCTGCAGGCTCGATGGGCTTGGCCACATGGTCGTTCATGCCGGCCGCAAAGCAGCGCTGGCGGTCCGCCTCCATGGCATTGGCCGTCATCGCGATGATGGGCAACTGCGCATAACGCGGGTTACCGCGCAGCAGGCGCGTGGCCGTCTCGCCGTCCATGACGGGCATCTGCATGTCCATGAGCACGGCGTCGTAGTGCTTGCGCTCAATGTGGTCGATGGCGATTTGCCCGTTTTCTGCCACGTCCACGGCGAAGCCCGCGTCCAGCAGCAGCTCCATCGCTACCATCTGGTTGAGCTCGTTGTCCTCGACGAGCAGCACGCTGGCGCCCCGGATGTCCAGGGGCAGCTCGTCGGCCGCAGGAGCGGGGGTGACCGCACGGCGTCGCTCCGAGCCCGATGCCTCCAGCGGCTGCATCAGGGTGTCGAACAGCAGCGAGGCATTGACGGGCTTGATGAGCACGGTTTCAATGCCCTGCGCACGTGCGGCCCGCATCACGTCCTCGCGCCCGTAGGCCGTCACCATCAGCATCTGCGGCACCTTGGGCATGCCCAGGCTGCGGATGTGGCCGGCCAGCTCCACGCCATCCATGCCCGGCATGTGCCAGTCCAGCAGCAACAGCCCAAACGGCTGCTGATGGGCCATGGACTCGCGCAGCCGGTCCAGCGCCTCCAGGCCCGAATGTGCCTGTTCCACCACAAAACCCATGGCTTGCAGCATGTCGGACAGCACCGTGGCCGCCGTGTGGTTGTCGTCCACCACCAGCACCCGGGTGCCCCGCAGGTCGGGCGGTGGCAGCAGCACCCGCGCCGGCGCGCCACGCTCCAGCGGCACCGACACCCAGAAGGTGGAGCCCTTGCCAAAGCGGCTTTCCACGCCCACCTCGCCACCCATCAGCTCGGCCAGGCTCTTGCAGATCGCCAGCCCCAGGCCGGTGCCGCCGTAGCGGCGCGTGGTGGAGGTGTCCGCCTGCTGAAAGCTCTGGAACAGGCGCGCCATCTGCTCGTCGGTGAGCCCGATGCCGGTGTCACGCACCTCGAAACGCAGGCGCACCTGGTTTCCCATCTCCTCCAGTAAACGCACGGCAATGCTGATCTCGCCCGACTCCGTGAACTTGATGGCGTTGTTGGCGTAGTTGATGAGGATCTGGCCCAGGCGCAGCGCGTCGCCCACCAAGTTGGGGGGCACGTCGCTGGCCACATCGCAGACCAGCTCCAGCCCCTTCGCTCCGGCCTTGTAGCCCACCACGTCCGACACGCTTTCCAGCATGCGGTCGAGCAGGAACGGCTGGCGCTCCACCACCAGCTTGCCCGCCTCGATCTTGGAGAAGTCCAGGATGTCGTTGATGACGCCCAGCAGATGCTGGCCCGCCTGCTGGATCTTGCTCACATAGTCGTGCTGGCGCGGGCTCAGGCCCGACTTGAGCGCCAGATGCGACATGCCGATGATCGCGTTCATCGGCGTGCGGATCTCGTGGCTCATGTTGGCCAGGAAGTTGGACTTGAGCGCGGTGGATTCCTCGGCCAGATCCTTGGCG
The DNA here is from genome assembly GCF_057809085.1 of Acidovorax sp. FG48. Taxonomy (NCBI): domain Bacteria; kingdom Pseudomonadati; phylum Pseudomonadota; class Betaproteobacteria; order Burkholderiales; family Comamonadaceae; genus Acidovorax; species Acidovorax sp. FG48. The sequence goes on from NZ_JBMDJH010000030.1 coordinate 34,692, forward strand.
CGCCGCAGTTCCTGTTCAGCGCGCTGGCGGTCGGTGATGTCCACAAAGGTGCCGATGGTGCCGCCCGCGGTGCCATCCGGGCGCGCAAAGCCATGCAGCCAGAACAGCGTGTGGTGCAGCGCACCGTCGGCATACGGCAAGTCAACCTCACGGTGCACCTTGCGCTCGCCTTCCATGGCCTGTACCGCGTCCTGCTCGAAGCGGGTGCGGGTCTCTTGCGGCAGGTAGTCCAGGTCCATCACCGTCTTGCCGATGAGCGCCTCGCGCGTTACCCCGAAGGCCTGCTCGTAGGCACGGTTCACTCCGATATACCGCCCGTCTGCCCCCTTGTAGAACAGGGGCACCGGGATGGCATCGATCAGCGCCTGCTGGAAATCCAGCTGCCCTGCCACCTGTTCCTCCAGGAGCTTCTGATCGTGGATATCCACGTTGACCCCCACCACCCGCACGGGCTGGCCCTGGGCATTGCGAAAAATGCGTGCAGCCTCCAGGAACCAGCGCACCTCTCCGTCCGGGCGCACGATGCGCCAGGAGTCGCGCAGGTAATCCTCGGTGCCGGCCAGGCAGCTGTCGAAATAGGCGCCCGCCTGGTCGCGGTCCTCGGGATGCAGGCAGTTGAGCCAGAAGTCTCGTCCGTCGGGTTGGGTGCCGGGTGGCAGGCCCATCATCTGCGCCAGCTTGTCGGACCAGACGATTTCGCCGGTGACCAGGTTCAGGTCGAACACCCCGATCTTGCCCGCCTCCTGCGCCAGCTCCAGACGCTCCTGGGCCTGCTGAATGACCTGTTCTGCGCGCCGCTGTTCGCTGACGTCTTCAATCACCCAGATCGAGGCGGTGCCAAAGTCGTCCATCTTCAGGCTGCGGCCCGCCAGGCGTGCCTCGAACCGGGTGCCATCCAGCCGGTACAGCGTCGCGGTCTCGCGCAGCGCCTGGCCCGACGCCAATGCGGGCGTGACGCGGGCGGTGAACAGGTCCGCATGGCCCGCACCACCGAACAGCACCGACACACCGAGCCCCAGCAGCTGGGAGGCCGTGCCGCCCATGAGGTCCACAAACGCCGGGTTGAACTGGCGGAACTGTCCGTCGCACACCAGCACGATGGGCGGTGCGTTGTCGAAGATGGCGGTCTGCTGCTCCAGCAGTTCGTTGAGCAAGCGCTCACGGCGTTCCAGCTCCTTTTGCGCCTGGATGCGCTCGGACACGTCCTCGTGCAAACCCACAATACCGATGCGCTTGCCACGCCCGTCAAACACGGGGGACAGCGTGGCCTCGTCGTGGTAGATGCTCCCGTCCTTGCGCCGGTTGACGAACTGGCCTTGCCAGGATTTGCCCGACAGCAGTGCCGACCACATGAGCTGGTAGGTCTGCGCGGGCGTCTGCCCGCTGGCCACCAGCGAAGGCTTCTTCCCCCGCACCTCGTCGAGCGAATAGCCGGTATTGCGCTCGTACTGGGGGTTGACCCAGTCGATGCGACCGTCGCCGTCGGTGATCACCACCGACACGGGGCTGCTCTCCAGCGCCGTCCCCAGCACCCGGAAGCGCTCCAGCGCGCTGGCCACGCGCGCGCGGCTGCGCAGCAGATCCAGCAACAACAGGCCCAGCAGGCAAAACAGCACAAAGGCCACAGCCCCGATGCGGGCGCGCTGTGACGACGTCATCAAGGCGCTGATGTCGTCCAGCGCCACCAGTTGCCACTCACCGGTCGGGTCGTGCCAATCGATGGCCCGGCGCTCGACCGCATGGGGTACACCATTGATCTGCACCTCACCCGCATCGGCCGCAAACGGCAGCGCAGACGCCACGCCGTTGTCAAAGTGGCGGCCGAACTGGCGCGTGGCCCGGATGGCGTCGATGCGCGCCTGCGTGAGCGGCGGTGCCACCGCAAACTGCCATTCGGGCCGGGTGGCAGCAAATGCCACACCCTGCGGCGACAGCAACACCATGGGCAGGCCCGCGCGCTTGAGCAGCAGGTCCACCGGCTCAAAGCCCACCTTGAACATCACCACGCCGATGATGTTGCTCGAAGGCGTGTCGCTCTCGTACAGCGGCGCCGCGTAGTACAACCCGCGCTCCTGGGTGTTGCTGCCAATGGCCGCATACACGCTGGTCGCGCCCTGGATGGCCTGCTGGAAATAGGGGCGAAACGCCAAGTTCAAGCCCGTAGACCTTTCGCCCGGCGTCTCATGGGCCACCACAGTGCCGTCTGCCGACATGACATACACGCCCTGCACCAGAAAGCGCCCCCGCGCCACGGCCAGGCGGGACAGTGCTTCGGGGTGATCGGGAGGCAAGCGGCCCAGCGCCATGTCCTTGAGCAGCGGCTCGCTCAGCCCCATCAAAGACACGGCCCCCAGCATGGAGCCACCGGTGGTCTGTGCTTGCAAGGTGTCTGCCGTTTGCTGCAACAAGCGGGAGCGTTCGGCAGACCGCTCGCCGGCACGCCAGTGTTGCGCCCCTTGCACCACCAGCACTGCGCCCACCAGCGCGAGGACTACGACCAGCAGCAAGCCACGCAGGCCTGGCGCTTTGCGGTCCAGAAGCTTGTCAAACCACATGCCTACGCCCTCGCCACGCGGGCTCCCTGCCCAGTGGATCCGTTACTGTCAGCCTGCGGGGTCCAGCAATGCATCGATAGTCTCCGCCGGCCCGGGCCTTCCAAACAGATACCCCTGGAACCCCTCGCACCCGTGCAGCCTCAGGAACGACAGCTGCCCCGTC
>NZ_JBMDJH010000031.1:0-33701 GCF_057809085.1 Acidovorax sp. FG48
TTTCAGGTACTAGCGAGTAACATCGTGGAGGTTCGAGTCCTCTCCTGGGCACCAAGTTTAACGAGAACCAGCGTTGGTTTTCAAAATATCGAAGCCGCTGTACACCCAGCGGCTTTTTTATTTGCTGAGATGTTTTGCATGCTCTGCTGTGGCCAAAGATTTTTGAGCCAACGGCACATTTTTTTGAAAACTCTTCAGAAGCCCGAATTTCTTGTCCTATAATTCGAGGCTGATCTGAAAGCCCAGGTGGCGGAATTGGTAGACGCACTAGTTTCAGGTACTAGCGAGTAACATCGTGGAGGTTCGAGTCCTCTCCTGGGCACCAAACATATAAAAAGCCGTTGCATCCGCAACGGCTTTTTTGTTTTCAAACCATCAAAGCAAAGAAAAAAAACGAGACCGCCAGCGGTTTCGTTTTTCGTTCTGTCTGCTGCCCTGAGGACACGCGCCGCGGCGCGCGCCCCAGCCCTTCAACTACTTGCGCAGCAGCGTCTTGAGCACGTTCTGCAAACGGCGTGCGTTCGCCGCATCGCTATTGCTCGCCAGCACGCGCGCCACATCCTGACCCCAGGTCTGGGTGGGCGCAGGGTCGTTACGGCGCGTCAGCAACTGCAGTTGCAACATCCGCCGCGCAGCAATGTGCTCGGCAGGCGTTGGAGCCTCGGCCGCCATTTCAAGGCGCAGCAGCGCTTCTGCCGCATCGCCCTTGGGCGCAGCCGACAATGCCTGTGTCCAGGCACTGCGCACCGATGCCGTCACACCCGAACCCAGATCTTGCGTGCCGGGGACCAGCGCAGCATCGCGCTTTTCCCATGCGGTCAGCAACTGCGTCAGCGCTTCGCCGTGGGCCTGGGCGGCTAGCTTCTTCAGCGCCAGCTGCGCATGCTCCATCGCCTCGCGCTGGGCACGGAATGCCGTGTCACCCAGGCGCGGACCCCGGTCCTCAAACGCAGGGCGATCACCAAAGCGGCCTCCCCGGTCGCCGCGATCCCCCATACGGCCATCCGCACGCGGGCCGCGGGCACCGTCACGGTCGCCAGGACGGCCATCGCGGCGATCACCGGGTCGAGCACCCCGGCCAGGAGCCGCCGGTGCATCCTTCTTCATGCCGGGGCGGTCATCCCCGCGCACCGCCACCACGAGCCGCGCGGCAGGCTTGGGTGCAGCAGGCGTTGCGGGGGCCGCAGCCGCTGCATCGCCACCTTCCACCGCCTCCGCACCCTCTTCGGCCGCGGCTGGTGCCGCAACCGACTGCGCTTCAGCCTGCGACTGAGCGTCTTTGTTGGCCGTGGCAACCGCTTCCGCCGCCTGGGCCTGGCCGCGCAAAGCGGCTTCCAGCGCCTGCATGGCAGCGCGAATCTGCTGCGCATCACCGGTGGCGTTGGCGGCCTCCAGGGCCTTGGACGCGTCCAGCACCACGCGGTCCCGCGCACTCAGTTCAGTGACAGCGCGCTCGCGGTCCGCAGACTTGCGGTTGAACGCCTCATCAATGGGCTTGCGGAAAGCGTCCCACAACTTCTGTTCGTGCTTGCGGTCCAGCGGCACCGTCTGGGCCTCAGCCTGCCAGCGCTGCTGCAGCGCCTTGACGGCATCGATGCGCAGCGAAGGGGCAGCCCCCAGTACTGTGGCCTCTTCGATCATTGCGTGGCGACGTGCCAGGCTTTCTTTCTGCGCTGCCTCCAGCGGCGCTGCGGCCAGAGCGATTGCCTGCTTCCACAGGGGCTGAAGTTCGGCAAAGATTTTTTCACCCACGTGGCCGCCTTCGCGCCAGCGGTCGCCGAACTGGTACAACGCGCGGTTGATGGCCTTCCAGTCGCCCGACGCAGCATGCTCCTGCGCCCAGGCCTTGACCTCTTCGATCAGCGCGAGGCGCTGGGCCTTGTGCTCAGCCGCTTCAGCGCGGATCTTGTCCAACCAGGCCTCGACCACCTTGTGCGCTGCGTTGCAGGCCTCGTCAAATTTCTTCCACAGCGCGTGGTTGGGCGCACCGCCCTGGTCCGCCTGCTTCCATTGCTCACGCAGGCTGCGCAGGGTCTCCTGCATCTTGCGGCCACCCAGGGCCTGGCCTTCAGGGCGGTTGAGCAGCGCCTCGGCCTTGGCCACCAGCTCCTCACGCACCTGGTCGGCACTCCAGCGTTGCCAGCCTTCCAGCTCACCGGCAGCCACCAGTGCGGTATGCACCTGTTGCTCCAGGGCGTTGTCAATGTGTTTGCCATGCACCTTGAGCACGGCGCGCAGCGCAGCGGCAGCACCAGCACTGGCCTTGCCGTGGCCTTCTGCCGTTTCTTTCTCCAGGGTGGCCAAGGCATCGCGCACCAGTTGGTGTGCTTTTTCAATCACCTCTGGCGCCACCTTGGGCTTGGCAACACGCGCGGGTTTGCCGGCAGCGGCAGAAGCGGCGGCCGCCTCAGAAGCGGCAGTGGGCAAGCCACGTGCAGCGCGCAGTTCGTCTGCCCACACCGGCACAGGTGGCAGGGGTGCAGCAGGATCCTCTGCGGCAGCGGCCGCTTGCGCCACGGCAGGCTGGAAAGCCTCCCACACCACCAGCAGTTGGGTGCGCGAGGCATCGAGCAACGGCGGAAACCGGGCTTCCACACTCGCCCAGCTGGCATCACCCGTCAGCTCCTGGGCCTGTTCCTGCCAGCGCGCGACATCGGCGCGCAGCAGTTCGAGCGCAGCCTGCGCATCGCGCCAGGGCTTGGTCGAGAGCACTTCGATGCGCTGTGCCAGCAACACAGCCGCCTCGCGCTGCACCTGAACCCGGTGCTGCAGGTCTTCGATAACCTTCACGCGGTCGGCCAGCTGCACCTTGAGCAGCGACAACGGCTCGCGCGACAAAGGGGCACCGGCCTTCGCAGCATCCCGCTGCCAGGCCAGGGCATCTGCAATATTGAGCTTGGGGGCCGCCAGCAGGGCCTGGGCTTTTTCAGCCCATTCGGCCGCAATGGCTTCCTGCCCCTTGGCGCGACGGATTTCGTCCAGGCGTTCGCGCACTGCACGGGCCGCGCCCTTGTCGCGCCCGCTCAGCTCCTTGAACACCTCTTGCAGTTGCTCAGGCGATGGCTGCGTGGCCAGCCAGTCGCGGATGCGGGAGGCGCGCTCGCCCGATGTGGCGGCAGAAAAAGCGCCACCAGTCAGCGCATCGAGCGGATGCGGCTCATGGGTTTTGGCCGGGGCCGGATTCACTTCAGGTGCGTCGGACATTTTGCTGCGGGAAAAAAATGGAAACATGGATCCAATGGATTACGAAGGCACCCCGGGCGCAGAGCCCGGAGCCGTGCCCGAACGACCGCGCCAAGCGCGCGCCAGGGCAACAAAAGGGCTATTTTCACCGGATTGGGCCAGAGGCCGTAGCGGCTTGCCTCCTCCACACCTGCAGGGTGATCTGGAGCAAGGCCCGGCGAGGATGTCGCCCGGCAATCCGGGCGAAGGGTCGCCGCTCTAGGGAACAGCCCCCATTATCTATATGTAAGACTGTGCCGCCCACGCACAAGGCGACGCACCAATAAGAAAGCCCGACGAGCAGTGCCTGAAGGGCCTGCCCGCCGGGCTTGACGGCTGACACAACGGTCTTTGCCATCGGTCGCGATGCGGAGAGAAAGGTCCGCATGGCGCGGAGGCAAGGTATTGCCTCCAGGGGTTGCCATGGAAGCGGCATCTGCTGCACCTTGGCACTGAATGCCCTCGGAGGGAGACTTCGCTTCGTCTGGCGATGCCTGAAATCTACAGGCACCTCCACCTTATCAAACTCGCTTCGCCAACTCAAATCGGATTCTCAATGGCGGCGAAAAGCCCGATTGAATTTGACATGCGGATGTCAGCAGCTGCACGGCGGCTCCCAACGAAAAACAGCGCTTGGCTCAGAAAAACTGTGATTTTTTACAGATTTTTCATAATTTTTATGTCTTAAATATTGAGCTGTTAGTATTGACTATGCATTTAGTGAGCTTCTAGAATCCGCCAGCCCCAAAAACGGGGCTAGTACAAACCCCAATCGCTGCCGAACCCGGCTAAGTCAATCCAGGGCGCCAAGCACTCCACAGACGTGCAGCCCGGACTTGATGGCGTACCAATCCAGGCGATCTGCCAGCAAAGCACCGTCCACCGCGACTGCTCCGCTCCCGCTGGCCCGCCTCAGAAAGGAAGAGCTATGACAGCGTCAGGAAAAATAGTCTCCGGCGTGCGAACTTTCGCGGCCGATGTGACCGAAGGTTTTCTTGAAATCACCCACAACAGCTTTGCCCTCATCGGCCTGGCCGTTGCCTTTGTCGTCATTGCCCTCACAGCACGGCCCGATTTGCGCCAGGCAGGTGAAGAGCAACTGATGAACTGGCTGCAAGCCCGCCAGGTAGAAATGCTGGGCATGCCCATCGAGCCCGAAGCCAGCGAGCGAGCTACGGCGGTGAACCCCAAAGACCTGCCCAAGGAGCAGGCTGCCGTGGCCTTCTGGCTCAGCAAGAAGTACCGTGTGGCGCCAGAGCCCCTGAGCGCTCTGGTCGCCGAAGCCTACGAGATTGGCACCCGCGCCAAGATCGACCCCACCCTGATCCTGGCCATCATGGCCATCGAGTCCAGCTTCAACCCGTTTGCCGAAAGCGCCGTGGGCGCCCAAGGGCTGATGCAGGTGATGACCCGCGTGCACACCGACAAGTACCAGAACTTTGGCGGCCATTTCGCCGCCTTTGACCCGGTGAGCAACCTGCGGGTCGGCGTGAAGGTGCTGCAAGAGTGCATCGCTCGCGCAGGATCGCTCGAAGGTGGCCTGCGCTTTTATGTGGGCGCGGGCAACATGGCCGACGACGGTGGCTACGCCGCCAAGGTGATGGCGGAACACTTCCGACTGCGTCAGGTGGCCGGTGGTCGCGCAGTGCCCTTCAATCCCCCTCCCTCCCTGTCTACCCAGGCTCCTGTGCAGAGCATCCCTGCAGCAGCACCTCGCACCCCAGCACCGGCTGCGGTCAGCGACAAGGTGGCGTTGTTGACACCGGGCCTGTAAACGGACGGCGTCCCGGCGCCACGGCGACTACCTCGGCGTTCCGCGCATTGGACGGTGTAGCAGCAATGCCGTGTCGGCTACACTAACGGGGTACGCGACTGGCGATAGGCGCTGCATTCAGCCATTGGATGCAGCCGCTGACGTGGAAACCAGCAAGAACCTACTTCTTGTGAACCACTGGGAAGCGTGCCGCAGGGGCCCTGCCCCGTGCGTTCAGCCGTTCGCCTGGGCAGCCCTTGTTTCAAGGGACACAAGTTCATAGGACTGCCAATCATGTACGACCGCAAAATTCTTGTCGAACAAACCGACCCCGAGCTGTTTGCCGCCATCCAGGCCGAAAACGCCCGCCAAGAACACCACATCGAGCTGATCGCCAGCGAGAACTACGCATCCCCCGCCGTGATGTGGGCGCAGGGCACCCAGCTCACCAACAAATACGCCGAAGGCTACCCCGGCAAGCGCTACTACGGTGGCTGCGAGCATGTGGACGTGGCTGAGCAGCTGGCCATCGACCGCGTGAAGAAGATCTTCGGCGCCGATGCTGCCAACGTGCAGCCCCACTGCGGCGCTTCGGCCAACGAAGCCGTGTTCCTGGCCTTCCTCAAGCCCGGTGACACCATCATGGGCATGAGCCTGGCCGAAGGCGGTCACCTGACCCACGGCATGCCGCTGAACATGTCGGGCAAATGGTTCAATGTGGTCAGCTACGGTCTGGACAAGAACGAAGCCATCGACTACGACGCGATGGAAGCCAAGGCCCGCGAACACAAGCCCAAGCTGATCGTGGCCGGTGCCTCTGCTTACAGCCTGCACATCGACTTTGCCCGCTTTGCCAAGGTCGCCAAGGAAATTGGCGCGATCTTCATGGTGGACATGGCCCACTACGCCGGCCTGATCGCTGCGGGCGTGTACCCCAACCCCGTGCCCCACGCTGACGTGGTGACATCGACCACCCACAAGAGCCTGCGCGGCCCCCGTGGCGGCATCATCCTGATGAAGGCAGAACACGAGAAAGCCATCAACAGCGCCATCTTCCCCGGCCTGCAAGGCGGCCCGCTGATGCACGTGATCGCAGCCAAGGCCGTGGCCTTCAAGGAAGCGATGCAGCCCGAGTTCAAGGCCTACCAAGAGCAAGTGGCCAAGAACGCCAAGGTGGTGGCCGAGACGCTGACCGCACGCGGCCTGCGCATCGTGTCCGGCGGCACCCAAAGCCACGTGATGCTGGTGGACCTGCGCGCCAAGGGCATCACCGGCAAGGAAGCCGAGGCCGTGCTGGGCGCCGCCCACATGACCATCAACAAGAACGCCATCCCCAACGACCCCGAAAAGCCGATGGTGACCAGCGGCGTGCGCATTGGCACCCCCGCCATGACTACGCGCGGCTTCAAGGAAGAAGAAGCCCGCATCACGGCCAACCTGATCGCCGACGTGCTGGACAACCCTCGCGACGAAGCCAACATCGCCGCCGTGCGCGCCAAGGTCAACGCCCTGACCGCACGTTTCCCGGTCTACCGCTAAGCAAGCCGGTTCTCAGCGCCCATGAAGTGCCCCTTCTGCAGCCACCTCGAAACGCAAGTCGTTGAAACGCGGGTGTCTGAGGATGGGGTCTTCATCCGCCGCCGCCGCCAGTGCGGCGCGTGCGACAAGCGCTTCACCACCTACGAGCGGCCGGAAGTGAACTTCCCGGCCATCGTCAAGAAGGACGGCCGGCGCATTGAATACGACCGCAGCAAGCTGCTGGGCTCGTTCAACCTGGCATTGCGCAAGCGGCCCGTGAGCACCGACCAGATCGACAGCGCCATCGAACGCATCGAAGAAAAGCTGCTCAACCTGGGTCAGCGTGAAGTGATCTCCAGCCGCATTGGCGAGCTGGTGATGCGCGAACTCAAGAAGCTCGACAAGGTGGCCTACATCCGCTTTGCCAGTGTGTACCGCAGCTTTGAAGACATCGACGACTTCCGTGCCATGGTCGATGAAGTGCGCAAGTAGCACGCGCATGTTGGACCAGCCCTCGCGGTGACGCCTGCCGTTTCCCGTCCCGAGCCCCACGCGGCTACCTGGTCTGTGCGATGCGGTTCTGCAGCCACCGGCCCGCTGTGCATGTCGCGCAAGCTACTTTGCAACCGCTATTAATTTGATAGCTATCACGGCATGATGCACTAGCGCTTCAGGCGGTTTTTTCGTCAAAACGGCTTCATAACTCCCCTGCAAGCACCACGAAGGTGCCTGACAATGCGCGCGGTGAAAACCCGCCATTTCCTGCAGCTGGTGCTGCTGTCTTCCCTGTGGGGCGCTTCCTTTCTTTTCATTCGCGTCGCCAGTCCGGTGCTGGGCCCCAATGTGATGGCCGCGCTGCGCATTGGCCTGGCCACGCTCACGCTGATGGGCATCATGCGCTGGGCGGGTGAGCCCTGGCCCTGGCGCCATTGGCGAGAGCTGCTGGGGCTGGGCACGCTGACGGTGGCAGCGCCTTTTCTGCTGTACGCCTGGGCGGCCCTGCACCTGCCAGCGGGCTACAGCTCGCTGCTCAACACCATGGCCGTGCCGTTTGGGGTGATTGCCGCCGCATGGATGAAGGAGGACACGCTGAGCGCACGCAAATGGGCAGGCTGCCTCTGCGGCTTTGCGGGGGTGGCGCTGATCGTGCAGCTGGGGCCCGTGGAACCCACGCCCGCGCTGCTGACTGCTGCTGCAGCCTGCGTGACGGCTTCGGCTTGCTACGGGATCTCCACCACCTGGATGAAGCGTGCGACACAGCGCATGTCACCGCTGTCCATAGCAGCAGGCATCCACGCCGCAGCGCTGGTGCTGTTGCTACCGGGCGCTGCATGGACCCTGCCCGCCGCACACTTCACCCCAGGGGCACTGGCCGCAGTGGCCGTGATGGGGGTGGTGACCTCGGGGCTGGCCTATTGGCTCAACCTGCGGGTATTGACACAGGTATCCCCGGTAGCCGCCATGAGTTCGGCTTTCATGATCCCGCTGTTTGGTGTGGCCTGGGGCCATATCTTTCTGGGTGAGGCCCTGGGGCCGGGCATGCTCTGGGGCGGCGCGCTGGTGCTGGTGGCGACCGGGCTGGTCACCGGCTTCAACCCGCTGCAATGGCTGGGCGCGCTGCGCCGCACAGCCGACTAAGCGGCGGACTCCCCCACCCAGCAAGCACCCAACGCCTTTGGTGCTCCTCAGCGCGCGGCAGGCGCAACGCGGGTGATGCGGTGGGTAGCGGGTGGTGCCACCGGGCTCTGCAGCCGGAAGTACGCCTCGAGCGCATCCAGGTCCAGCTCGCCCACGCGCCGGTCCTGGCCCTGCGTCAGCACCGTGAAGTTGTCACCTCCGCTGTCCAGAAAGCTGCTCATCACCACACGCACTGACTGCGTATCGGTCACCGGCGCACCGTTCAGCACCATGTGGCTGATGCGCGCACCGGCGGGCTGGCTCAGGTCGTAGCGGTAGCTGAAGCCGCTGGACACCGACAGCACCCGGGGCCGCTGCACCGTGTTGCCGCCGCTGGCGAACTGCTGCTCCAGCACGGCGCGGATCTGCGCACCCGTGAAGGTCTTGATCACCAGCTGGTTGCCAAAAGGTTGTACGGCATACAGCTGGCCGTAACGCACCAGCCCTTGTTCATCCGGCACCAGGTCCGCACGCAGGCCGCCCGGGTTCATGAACGACAACTGCGCGCCACCATCTTCGGGCGCCCGCGTGGCCAGCAGCTGTGCGTCTGCCACCAAATTACCCAATACGCTCTCCAAAGCCGCATTGGGCTGGCGGCGCATGGCCCCCTGGGCCTGGCCCACCGGGCGCTGGGCCAGCGGAATGGCGGCGGCGCGGTAGGTATCGATGATCTTCTGCACGCCAGGGTCCGCAGGAAACGTCGGCACGGCAGTGGTCAGCGGCACAGGCCCCTGGGCGCCCGTGAAGGCCTCGCCTTGCACCACCACATTGCGCGCCGTTTTACGGACCACGCGGCGGGTCTGCGTGTCCACGCGCAGCTGAATGTCGGTGAGCAGCGTGCCGTACTGGCCTGCGCTGGTCAGCAAGAAGGGTTTGGCCGGGTTCACGCGGCTGTAGTCGCACACATAGGCCTGGTGCGTGTGGCCGGAGACCACCACATCTACGGCCGGGTCCAGGCGCTCCAGGATGGGCACGATGTCGCCCGACAGGCCTGCGCAGCTGGTCTCCTGCACGCCCGCTGTGGTGCCACCACCTTCATGGATGGCCACCACGATCACATCGGCGCCCTGGGCCTTGAGCTGCGGAATCAGCGCATTGGCCGTGGCCGCTTCGTCCTCAAACCGCAGCCCGGCCACGCCCGACGGGCTGACCATGGTGGGTGTGGCCTGCAGCGTGAGACCGATAAACCCCATGGTGACGGTGACACCGCGTTCGGTGAACCGCTTGAGCCCCGTGGCGGGCAACAGGGTACGGCCGTCCTCGCGCAGCGTGTTGGCGGCCAGCAGGCCGAACTTTGCACCCTCGAACGGTTTGCTGATGCGGCAGGGCTCGCGCGAGGTGAATTTTTCGCAGCCGCCGTTCTGCAGGCGCAGCAGCTCGCGCCAGCCCCGGTCAAACTCGTGGTTGCCGACCGCATTGAAGTCGATCTGCATGCGGTTGACCGCTTCGATGGTGGGTTCGTCCAGGAACAGCGACGACACCAGCGGCGAGGCGCCCACCATGTCACCCGCTGACACGACCGCATGGTGCGGCGACTGGGCCTTGAGGGCAGCCATGGCGCTGGCGAAGTAGGCCATGCCCCCGGCAGGCGCCAGCACCGGGCCTGTGGGCCCTTGCACCCGGTGCGCCATGTGGGGCGGCTCCAGGTTGCCGTGCAGGTCGTTGAAGCCGATGAGGGTGATGTCGATGTGGGCCGGCGCGCTGCCCGCCGCAGGGGCGGTGGGCGAGATGGGTGTCATGCCACCACAGCCAGCCAGCCACAGCGGCACGGCCAAGGCGGCCAACGCCCGGCGACGGAAGGCCCGGAACAAGCGGTTGCTCATACAGAGGCACCGCCCCTGGGACGGTGGGAGTTGGTGTTACAGAAACGAGGCCTGGATGGGCGGCACAGGCGGCACCACGTCGCCACACTGGGCGCGGTGGCGCAGTGCGTGCTCCATCACCACCAGCGCCAGCAGCGCTTCGGCGATCGGCGCGGCCCGGATGCCCACACAGGGGTCGTGGCGGCCCTTGGTGATCACTTCGGTGCTCTTGCCATGGATGTCGATGGACTCGCGCGGGCTGATGATGGAGCTGGTGGGCTTGATGGCGATGCTCACCTCCAGATCCTGCCCGGTGCTGATACCGCCCAGCACACCGCCGGCGTTGTTGGTGCGGAAGCCCTGCGGCGTCATCGAGTCGCCATGCATGGTGCCCCGGTGGGCCACGCTGGCAAAGCCAGCACCAATCTCCACGCCCTTCACGGCATTCAGGCCCATCATCGCGTGGGCAATGTCGGCGTCGAGCTTGTCATACAGCGGCTCACCCAGCCCCACCGGCACGCCCGTGGCCTGCACGCGGATGCGGGCCCCGCAGGAGTCACCGGCCTTGCGCAGGGCGTCCATGTAGTCCTCGTACTGCTGCACGTCGGCCACGGGGGCGAAGAAGGGGTTGCTGCGCACATGGTCCCAGCTCTCGAACGGGATGGGCAGTTCGCCCAGCTGGGTCATGCAGGCGCGGAACTCGGCGCCATATTGCTGCGCCAGCCACTTCTTGGCCACGGCGCCTGCGGCCACCGTGGGCGCCGTCAGGCGGGCGGAAGACCGGCCGCCGCCGCGCGGGTCGCGGATGCCGTACTTGTGCCAGTAGGTGTAATCAGCATGGCCCGGACGGAAGCTCTCGGCGATGTTGCTGTAGTCCTTGCTGCGCTGATCGGTGTTGCGGATCAGCAGGGCAATGGGGGTGCCGGTGGTCTTGCCCTCGTACACGCCGGAGAGGATTTCCACCGCATCGGGCTCGTTGCGCTGCGTGACGTGGCGGCTGGTGCCAGGGCGGCGCCGGTCCAGGTCGGTCTGGATGTCGGCCTCGGTGAGGGGCATGCCTGGCGGGCAGCCGTCAATCACGCAGCCAATGGCCGGGCCGTGGGATTCACCAAAGTTGGTGACTGCGAATAGGGTACCGATGGTGTTGCCGCTCATGGGGCCGGATTATCCCAGAGCTCCCGGGTAGCCCCGAGCAGCAACACCGGTTTGCTGCGGCGCACCACCACGCACCGCAGCCATATTCCGTCGCGCCAGGGTACCCACGGGCCGAATATCGGGGGCGTGGCGCTGAGGCACGGGCAGGACATATCTCGCTTGGCAGGCCCCCGAGCGCTTGTTAGCATGTAACCATCGATTTCTGGGATCTACATGCCCGCCCTCGCGCCCCCCTCTCCGGGTCCAACATCGCCGTCCCGCACACTTCTGACTGCCACACTGGCAGACGCGCCCCTCCGCCGGGCGCTGGATGCCAGCGACAACGCCGTGGTGATGACCAACAGCTCCAAGCGTGTGGTGTATATCAACGAAGGGTTCACACGCCTGTTTGGCTACCAGCCCGCCGAAGTGCTGGGCAAGCTGTTGAGCGAGGTCTTGCTGGGCCCCCACTCCGATCCGGACTTGCTCGAAAGCATCCGGGGCAATGTTCTGACGCAAGGCCGCTTTCATGGAGACACCCTGCTTTACAGCAAGGCCGGGCAACCCCGCTGGGTGTCGCTGGTCATCAATGCGTCCGACGAAAGCTCGGGCGGCCCGGGGGGCAGCATCTCGATCCTGACCGACATCACGCTCACCAAGATGCACGAGGTGCTGCAGACGCATGTGCTGGAGGGGATGGTCAACGAGTTGCCCCTGCACGAGCTGATGGCCCTGGTGTGCCGCGAGGTGGAACGTATCGCGCCCGAGGTCACAGCCACCATCCTGGCGGTGGATGCCCAGGGGAGAGTGCATCCGCTGGCAGCGCCCAGCCTGCCTGCCAACATCAGCAACGCGTTGGACGGATTGGCCATTGGCCCTACCGCAGGGTCATGCGGCACCGCGGCGTTCCGCAACGAGCCCGTGGTGGTCACCAACATGGCGACGGACCCGCTCTGGGCCGACTACTGGGAACTGTTTGCCCCGAGCGGAATGCGCGCCTGCTGGTCCAGCCCGATCCGCGACCACCGGGGCCAGCCGATTGGCACCTTTGCGTTCTACTTCCGCGAGCCACGCGCGCCCGACGCGCTGCACCAGCGCCTGGTCGATGTGTGCCTGCACCTGTGCGCGTTGGCCATTGAGCGCGACAGCACGCACCAGCGCATCCACCAGCTGGCGTTTTTTGACGTACTCACGGGCTTGCCCAATCGCGCCCTGTTTCGCTCTAGCGCAGAGCGCGCGTTGGGTGACCTGCGCCGGGGCAACCACACAGGCGCCCTGCTGTTCCTCGACCTCGACCGATTCAAACAGGTCAACGACACCCAGGGGCATGCCGCTGGCGATGCGCTGCTGAGCGAGGTGGCCCAGCGCCTCACGCAAGGGCTGCGCGCCCGCGACCTGATTGCGCGCCTTTCGGGCGACGAATTTGTGCTGCTGCTCTCCGAATGCACCACCGAACAGGCCGTGCAAAGCGCTCAGCGCGTGCTGCACGACATTGCCCAGCCCCTGGACATTTTTGGGCAGACCCATGTGCCACACGCGAGCCTCGGCATTGCGATGTTTCCCAACGATGGGGACACCATCGACACCCTGCTGCGCCATGCCGACCAGGCCATGCACCAGGCCAAGAGCGACCACCGTCACAGCCTGCAGTTGTTCAGCGCCGAGATGAACCGCCGTGCCCAGGAGCGCGCCTCGCTGGAGCGCGCGCTGCAACAGGCGCTGTCAGACCGCAGCCTCATGCTGCACTACCAGCCGCAGGTGCTCAGCAGCTCCCCCGGCACCTTGCACGGGGTGGAGGCGTTGGCGCGCTGGAACCACCCACAGTGGGGCATGGTGCCGCCGTCGCAGTTCATCCCTGTGGCCGAGGACGCCGGGCTGATCCACGAGCTGACCCTGTGGCTACTGGACGAAGCCTGCCGCCAGCTGGCGGCCTGGCGCGCCGCGGGCCACGATGTGCCTTGTGTCGCCGTCAACCTCTCGGGCCGCAGCTTTCACCGGCCGGAGTTTGCGCAGGAGATCAGCGACGCACTGCAGCGCCACGGCCTGCGCGCCAGCGATGTGCTGCTGGAGATCACGGAGAGCGTGATGATGGATGCTCGGCCCGTCACGCTGCAGAACATCGAGGCCCTGCACCACCAGGGCTTCAAGCTGTCGCTTGATGACTTTGGCACTGGCTACTCCAGCCTGAGCTACCTGCACCGCCTGCCCATCAGCGAGCTCAAGCTCGACATGGCTTTTGTACAGGACCTCACCACCAGCGCCACGGCGCGCGCCCTCACAGTGTCGGTGCTGAGCATTGCCCACAGCCTGGGCATGGTGGTGGTGGCCGAGGGGGTGGAGACCACCGGCCAGCAGCAGTGGCTGCAAGCGCACGGCTGCCCGGTGATGCAGGGTTATCTGTTCGGCAAGCCATTACCACCCGACGAGATCGAAGCCTGGCTCTGCGCCCAGGCGCCGCGCCCCTATCGCTGAAGTGGCTCGGGGCACATCGGTGTTGCCCCGTCAGGGACTGGGCCTTGAGCATCAGGCCCTGGCCATGACCTCAGAAACTCAGGTGCGGGGTTCTTCTTCCGGCCAGTCGCGGATGTAGGCCTTGAGCATCTTGTTCTCGAAGTTCTGGCTGTCCACCACAGCCTTGGCCACGTCATAGAAGCTGATCACGCCCATCAGCATGCGGCGGTCCATCACGGGCATGTAGCGCGCGTGGCGGTCCAGCATCATGCGGCGCACTTCGTCCATGTCGGTTTCGAGCGTACAGGTCAGGGGTGCATCGTCCATGGCCGTGCGCACCAGCATCGTGCCCACGCTGCCGCCGTTCTTGACCAGCGCCTGGATCACTTCGCGGAAGGTGAGCATGCCCACCAGATCGCCATGCTCCATCACCACCAGCGAGCCGATGTCGCGCTCGGCCATCAGGCTCACGGCACCCGCCAGCGGCTCGTCCGGCGATGCGGTGTACAGGGTGTTGCCTTTGACGCGAAGGATGTCGCTGACTTTCATGGTGCGGAGTCTCCGGGGGATCGGGAAGAATCGGAAAGAGTAGGTGTGGGCCCGCAGCAACCAGCACACCGGCTGGGGCTGCCCAGGTGCTGCAGGCTGTTTGTCAGCAAATATAGCCCACAATGCCCGCCTGCATTGACAACATGGGAGACACACAGATGCCCGGTTACTCCGACCCCGGCTTTGACACGCTGGCGCTGCACGCAGGCGCCAGCCCCGACCCCGCCACCGGCGCGCGCGCCGTGCCGATCCACCTGACCACCTCGTTCGTCTTCGAGTCGAGCGACCACGCAGCGTCCCTCTTCAACCTGGAGCGCGGCGGCCATGTGTACAGCCGCATCAGCAACCCCACCAACGCGGTGCTGGAGCAGCGCGTGGCCGCCCTGGAAGGCGGCGTTGGCGCCATTGCCACCGCCAGCGGCCAGGCCGCACTGCACCTGGCGATTGCCACGCTGATGGGCGCGGGCAGCCACATTGTGGCCAGCACGGCGCTGTATGGCGGATCGCAGAATCTGCTGCACTACACGCTGTCGCGCTTCGGTATCGAGACCACTTTCGTCAAGCCCGGCGACATCGACGGCTGGCGCGCTGCGGTGCGCCCCAACACCAAGCTGTTCTTTGGCGAGACCGTGGGCAACCCCGGCTTGGATGTGCTGGACATCCCCACCGTGTCGTCCATCGCGCACGAGGCGGGCGTACCGCTGCTGGTGGACTCCACCCTCACCTCGCCCTGGCTCATCAAGCCGTTTGAACACGGCGCCGATCTGGTCTACCACTCGGCCACCAAGTTCCTCTCGGGCCACGGCACCGTCGTGGGCGGCATCGTGGTGGATGGCGGCAGCTTTGACTGGGACGGCCCCAAATCCGCCGGCAAGTTTGCCGAGCTGACCCAGCCCTACGATGGCTTTCACAACATGGTGTTCACTGAAGAGAGCACCGTGGGCGCCTTTCTGCTGCGCGCGCGGCGCGAGGGCCTGCGCGACTTTGGCGCCTGCATGAGCCCGCACACCGCCTGGCTCATTCTGCAAGGCATCGAGACCCTGCCGCTGCGCATGGCGCAGCACATGCGCAACACCGAGAAGGTGGTGGAGTTTCTGGCCGCGCAGCCGTTTGTGTCGCGCGTGGGCCACCCCTTGCTTGAGTCTCACCCCAGCCACGCCTTGGCGCAAAAGCTGCTGCCACGCGGCGCGGGCTCGGTGTTCAGCTTTGACCTCAAGGGCAACCGCGAGCAGGGCAAGAAGTTCATCGAAACCCTCAAGGTCTTCAGCCACCTGGCCAACGTGGGCGACTGCCGCAGCCTGGTGATCCACCCGGCCAGCACCACGCACTTCCGCATGAGCGACGACGCGCTGGCGGGTGCGGGCATCAGCCAGGGCACGATCCGCCTGTCCATCGGCCTCGAAGATGCCGACGACCTCATCGACGACCTGAAACGCGCGCTAAAAGCTGCCGAGAAAGCGGGGGCCTGACCATGTACATCCAAGTCAACGGCGCCGCCACCTACTGCTACACCGGTGGCAAAGCGTTTGACGCCGCCAAACCCACGGTGGTGTTCATCCATGGCGTGCTTAACGACCACAGCGTGTGGGCCCTGCAAAGCCGCTACATGGCCAACCACGGCTGGAATGTGCTGGCCCTCGACCTGCCCGGCCACTGCCGCAGTGGCGGCGATGCGCCTGCCACGGTGGAGCAAGGGGCGGACTTCATCGGCGCGCTGCTCGATGCAGCAGGCGTGCAGCGCGCGGCACTGGTGGGCCACAGCTGGGGTTCGCTCATTGCCATGGAAGCCGCCGCGCGGCTCAGGGACCGCATCAGCCATCTGGTGCTGGTGGGCACGGCGTTCCCGATGAAGGTGTCGCCCGCGCTCATCGAGGCCTCGCAGACTGACCCGGAGAAGGCGATGCGCATGGTCAATGTGTTCTCGCGCAGCACGCTGTCTGCGCCCCCGTCGGCCCTGGGGCCTGGCACCTGGGTGTTTGGCGCGGGCATGGCGCTGGGGCGCAAGGTGCTGCGTAGCAACCCGCAGGTCAATGTGTTCCACCGGGGTTTTGTGGCCTGCGACAGCTACGCGGGCGGCGAAGCGGCAATGGCAGCCCTCACCTGCCCCGTGCTGTTTGCGCTGGGCAGCCAGGACCAGATGACGGCGCCCAAGGCGGCACAAGGCCTCGTCAAGGCCGCCCAGGCGGCGGGCAAGCAGGTGCAGATCGCTCACCTGCCCGTGGGCCACAACCAGATGACCGAGGCGCCTGAAGAGACACTGGCCGCCATCCGGGACTTCCTGGCCCGGTGACTCCCAAACCCCGGCGCGCTGGCAGGCCCGCCGGGGCTTTCAGAACCTGTTCAAAGCGGCAGACCCGTTGGCGACAGCACACCCGCACTGCCCCGCTGGTGCGCACCGGGGCCACGGCGTATAACGCGGGCAGAGCCCCAACGCCGCCCGGAGACAACGCCATGACCACCCAGACTGCCACCTCGCAACCCGCGCCCGCCACCGACCCTCGGGCCTTCAAAAGCTTTGCGGACTTCTACCCGTTCTACCTGAGCGAGCACAGCAACCGCACGTGCCGCCGCCTGCACTTTGTGGGTTCCACGCTCACCCTGGTCTGCCTGGCCATGCTGGTGGCCACGGGCAAACCGCAGTACCTGCTGTATGGCCTGCTCTGCGGCTACGGCTTTGCCTGGGTGGGGCACTTCGGCTTTGAGAAGAACAAGCCCGCGAGTTTCAAACGCCCGCTCTACAGCTTCATGGGCGACTGGGTCATGTACAAGGACATCTGGACGGGCAAAGTGCCCCTGTGAGCTGATTTGAGGCCCCAGAGGCCGGAAGCGTTAGTGCAGCATGCCTGACTAGCTATTACTTATATAGCAACCGACTGCTGTTTGAAGGCGCCCACCCGCTCCGCTCAACGCGCCTGCAGCACATCCGCCATGCGCAAGGTTTCCAGCTTCGCGTTGGCCCACAGCGGTCCCAGGCTGTCCACCCGCTGCAGCAGCAAGCGCTGCACCAGGGGCGCCAGCAAGGTGCTTTCAGGGTCGGCCAGCAACACGTAGCGGGACTCGGGCACGTCGGCCGCACTCACGGCGGCATCGCTCACCTGCCCCACCCAGTCCAGCGCGGTCAGGGCTTCCAGCACCGGCTGCAGTTGCAATCCATCCACCCGCAACAGCTGGGCCAGCTGGCTGGGGCGCAGGCCTTTGGCGGGCTGCTGGCGCGCGCGGTGCAGCGCCTGCAGCACCTCCACCGCTAGCTGAAACGTCCAGCCCGCCACAGTGCCACGCCGCGCCACGCCCGCCAGCAGGCTGGGCAGGTAGGCAGTGACCACCGCACCCAACAGCACAATGACCCAGGCCACATAGATCCACACCAGCAAGATGGGCAGCGTGGCAAACGCGCCGTACACCACCGAGTAGGTGGGCACCTTGCCCAGGTACACCGCCAGCACCTTCTTGGCCAGCTCGATGCACACCGCGACAAAAAAGCCGCCCGTCCAGGCGTGCCGCCATTTCACCGGCGTGTTGGGCACATAGTGGTACAGCGACGCCATGCCGCCCGCCAGCACCACAAACTGGATCGAGTCGAACAGCAGCTGCACGCCATCTGGCAGGCGCTTGACCAGCCCGCCCGAGGCCGACATCACATAAGACGTGAGCGCCAGGCTCGCCCCCATCAGCAGCGGGCCCAGCGTGATGGCCGCCCAGTAGATCAGCACCCGCTGCCCCAGCGGACGCAGACGCTGCACGCGCCAGATGTCGTTGAGCGTGCGGTCGATGGTCAGGATCAACGCCAGCGCCGTGGCCAGCAGGATGCTGAACCCCGCCACCCCCAGGCTGCTTGCCTTGGCCGCAAACTGCGTGAGGTAGCCCAGCACCTGCCGCGAGATGCTGTCGGGCACCAGGCTACTGACCAGCCAGCCCTGCAGCGCATCCTGCAGCTTGCCGAAGATGGGAAATGCGGTGAACACCGCCAGCGCCACGGTAAAAAACGGCACCAGCGCCAGGATGGTGGTGAAGGTCAGGCTGCTGGCCGTGAGGCCCAGATGGTCCTCGCGGAAGCGCTCACGCAGCGTCTGGGCCGTGGTCTTCCAGGGGAAGTGCGACAGTTCATTGATCAGCGCCTCAGTGCGCGAGCCGACTGTCTGTAGGGAAAGAGGCATGGCCGATATGATGCCACCCCAATGACTGCCTCCCCCGCCAACTCTCTCCCACCGTCCGACAGCGGTGTTGCCGCCACGCGCTGGCTTGCCACCGGCAGCCTGCTCGCCCTGATTGTTCTGTGCCTGGCCTGGGAGCTGGTGCTGGCCCCGGTACGGCCTGGCGGCTCGTGGCTGGCCATCAAGGCGCTGCCGCTGTGCATCCCGATGGCGGGCATCCTGAAGAACCGCATGTACACCTACCGCTGGGTCAGCCTGGTGATCTGGCTGTATTTCACCGAAGGCGTGGTGCGTGGCTGGGGCGACAAGCCGCCATCGCAGTGGCTGGCCTGGGGCGAAGTGGCCCTGTGCCTCGTGCTGTTCACCGCCTGCACCCTGCATGTGCGCGTGCGCCAGCGCAACGCCAAGGCCGCCGCGGCGGCGGCAGAAGCCAGCTCGGCTGCACCCGCCCCCTGATGCCCCTGGCGCAGTCCTCCGCTACCCGATCCACCCACTGAACCCGTCGTTTCACCCATGACCACCCTGCTCGACACCCTGCGCACCATCGTCGGCCCCGCACATGTGCTCCACGAAGGCGACCTGACCGCCTGGGAGCAGGACTGGCGCCGCCGCGTGCGCGGCAAGGCCCTGGCCGTGGTGCGCCCCGCCAACACGCAAGAGGTGGCCGCCGTGGTCAAGGCCTGCGCGGCAGCGGGCACCGCCATCGTGCCCCAGGGCGGCAACACCGGACTGGCCGTGGGCTCCACGCCCGATGACAGCGGCACACAGATCGTGCTGAGCCTCACGCGCATGAACGCGGTGCGCAGCGTGGACACCGACAACCTGACCATGACCGTGGAAGCGGGCTGCATCCTGCAAAACCTGCAGGACGAGGCCGAGAAGGCTGGCGTGCTCTTCCCCCTGAGCCTCGCAGCCGAAGGCAGCTGCACCATCGGCGGCAACCTGGGCACCAACGCGGGTGGCACGCAGGTGGTGCGCTACGGCAACGCGCGCGACCTGTGCCTGGGCCTCGAAGTGGTCACGCCCCAGGGCGAGGTGTGGGACGGCCTCAAAGGCCTGCGCAAGGACAACACGGGCTACGACCTGCGCGACCTGTTCATCGGCAGCGAAGGCACGCTGGGCATCATCACCGCCGCGACGATGAAGCTCTACCCCCAGCCCGCCGCCAACCTCACCGCGTGGGCGGCTGTGCCTTCGATGGAACACGCTGTGGCTTTGCTGGGTCTGGCACACAAGCAGCTGGGCGCGGGCCTCACGGGCTTTGAGGTGATGGGCCAGTTTGCGCTGAGCCTGGTGGGCAAACACATGCCGCAGCTGCGCGTGCCGTTTCTGGGCGACGACAACGCGCCGTGGTGTGTGCTGCTCGAAAACTCCGACAGCGAATCCGAAGAGCACGCCCGCGCTCGATTCGAGTCGCTGCTGGAAACCGCGTTTGAAATGGGCTGCGTGACCGACGCCGTGGTGGCCGAGAACCTCACCCAGGCGCACCAGCTGTGGCACATCCGCGAGAGCATTCCCCTCGCCCAGGCCGAAGAGGGTCTGAACATCAAGCACGACATCTCGGTGCAGATCTCGCGCATCCCCGCCTTTGTGGCGCACACCGATGCGGTGCTGCAGCGCGAGATCCCGGGCGTGCGCCTGGTCAACTTCGGCCACCTGGGCGATGGCAACCTGCACTACAACGTGCAGGCACCGGCAGAAGGCGACCCCAAGGCCTTCCTGCGCGAGTACGAGGCGCATGTGAACCACCTCGTGTACGAGGCCGTGGCCCAGTTTGGCGGCTCATTCTCGGCCGAGCATGGCATCGGCGAACTCAAGGCCGACAAGCTCGCCAAGTACCAATCGCCCGTGGCGCTCTCCATGATGCGCGCCATCAAGCAGGCGCTCGACCCGCAGGGCATCATGAACCCCAAGCGCGTGCTGCAGTAAACCCACAGAAAGCTGCTTCATGACCGCAGCCATCACCGTGCGCCCGGTTCAACCCGAAGACTACGCCGCCTGGCGCCCACTCTGGGACCGCTACAACGCGTTCTACGGCCGCTTTGGTGCCACCGCGCTGCCAGAGCACATCACGCAAACCACCTGGCAGCGCTTTCATGACGCGGCAGAGCCCATGTTCTGCCTGGTGGCACAAAACGATGCCAGCGGCGAGCTGCTGGGCCTCACGCACTATGTATTCCACCGCAGCATGACGCGCATCGAACCCGTGTGCTACCTGAGCGACCTGTTCACCCGCGAGGCCGCGCGCGGCCGGGGTGTAGGGCGGGCGCTGATCGAAGCGGTGTACGACTCAGCGCGCGCCGCAAAGTCGTCGCGCGTGTACTGGCAAACCCATGAGAGCAACACCGCCGGGCGCCAGCTGTACGACAAGCTGGCCAAGCACCACGGCTTCATCGTGTACGCCCAAGAACTCTGACCGCTGCCCCAAGGACCTGCGATGACCCTGCCCGACCTGCACCGCGCCATTGCCGAACACACCGGCACCTTCCTCTGCGAGCGCATCAACAAGCGGCAAGAAACCAAAACGGTGAACTTCCAGCACCACATCCAGCCGCCTGCAGCGCTGGATGCGCCACTGCCCGACGTGGGCCAGTTGCCAGCGTTCTACGCCACGATGGGCGGCGTTTTGCTGTACCACGACGCCAACACCGGCGATGCGGCCCGCTACATCGCCCCGCCCGCTGAATGGCCCACATTGCAGGAGGCGTTTGAGGGCTGGACGGAACATCTGAGTGACGAAGAACGCGAAGAGATCCTGCCCGACTGGATTGCGCACTGCCTGGTGATTGGCGAAACGCCGCATTCAGGCAACTACATCCTGATGGCGACCGATGGCGAGTGCGCCGGCCAGGTGTTCGAGTTTGACCACGATGGCTTTGAGTTCACCCACGCGGCTGACGACCTGGTGGACTACGTGCAGAGCCTGCTCCACCTCGAGAGCCAAATGCTGGCCAATATCGCCTCGCACATGCGCTTCATCGACAAGAACACGGGGGCCCAGTGGTGGATTCTGGAAATGAACGACAACCAGGGCCACCGGGTGCGTACCGACGTGTGAGGTGCGTCGGGGGTGAGGGCACCAATTGCTATTAAATTGAGAGCTACTAGCGCATACAGATTGAGCGCCAGAGGCTCTTTTTGCTATATAGATCGCTAACTCGCCCGTGACCCGAGGGTTGGCGCCGCCGCACACAAGGTGACGTCACAACACCTTGCGCATGGGCTGCGCCTGTAGCCCGGCCCACGTTTGCGCTACGCCATGCGGCACATAGCCGTGGCGACGGTAAAAGGGCTCTGCCGTGCGCGTGCTCTCCAGGTCCAGCGTTGCGAGCCCCGCCTCGCGGGCATGGGCTTCGATGTTCTGCAGCAAGGCCCGCCCTACCCCCCGGTGCAAGGCATCCGGCACCACGTAGCACAGCGCCAGCGTGGCCTGCGCCCGCAGCGCAAAGCCCACCATCGTTTCGCCCCGGTATGCGCCCCACGCTGCAGCACCCGGCGCGGCCATCCACGCGGCCAGGTTCTCGGGCGTCTTGTTGGCCAGCCAGGCTGTCAGGATGGCAGCGTCATTGGCATGGTCGAGCACGCAGCAGTGGGTGATGGACTGGCGGGTGACCGCACAGGCAGCCTCGGCCGCATCTGCCCCCACAGGCATGACGCAAAGGGTTTCGGCGGCAGCGTCGGCGGGCGTCATGCCGATGCGGCCCGCGACAGACCAACCAGCAACACCGCCACCACGGCATAAAACGCGGATCCGGCGATGTACACCCCGGTCGCAGTCACCACGCGTTGACCATCGCGCCGAAACGACAACGCCCCGGCGGGAGCAAACATGCGGGCTTCCCTGTTGCGCGCATCTTCCGTGCGCCAGCGCCCGAGGCTGAGCGCACGCACCAGCAGTGCGCCGGTGGCTATCAGCAGCACATCCACTGCCGACCACAACACCGCAACCACAAGATCAGTCATGGGCATCCCCGGCGAATTGACGATGCTTGATCATAGACATGCCGCTCCCAGGGGTGCGGGCACAAGCCCCCTGTCAGTGCGGGTCTTGGGCGGCGGGATGCTGCTCGCTCCATGCGCGTGCAGCCGCCCAGCCCGGCGGCACGCAGCCCTGCTCCATCACACACAGGCTGGCGCTGGCCAGCGCATGGCGCAGCGCCTGCAGGCAGGCGTCGGCCGTCAGCCCGTCCACAAACTGCGCAAAACTCGCAACCCCAGCGGCCTGCGACTGCCTCAGCAAATGCGCCAGCAACCCAGCCAGAAAGCTGTCACCCGCGCCCACGGTATCCACCACCTGCAGCGGATGGGCCTCTTTGGCAAAACACCGCGCGCCGTTGCGGTGCAGCAGCCATGCGCCTTCCGCGCCCAGCGTCAGCGCCAGCAGGTGCGCCTGCGGGTTGGCGGCGAGCAGGTGCTGGGCGCGGGCCAAGGCATCCCCACCCGGCACGGCCAGATGCTCCAGGTCTTCGTCGCTGGCCTTGATGATGTGTGCATGGGCCAGTGCGGCGTGCACCGCGGAGCGGTAGGCTGGCAGGTCGGGCATGACGGAGGGGCGCAGGTTGGCATCGACCACCGCGCAGCGGCCTGCGGCGCGCTGG
This sequence comes from Acidovorax sp. FG48, assembly GCF_057809085.1. Lineage (NCBI taxonomy): Bacteria > Pseudomonadati > Pseudomonadota > Betaproteobacteria > Burkholderiales > Comamonadaceae > Acidovorax > Acidovorax sp. FG48. The sequence goes on from NZ_JBMDJH010000031.1 coordinate 22,856, forward strand.
GCGGCCAGCCACGGCAGGTAGATGGCCGTGTCGCGCGCGTCGAGTGCCAGCGCGCCGGTGCAGACCAGCTGCAGTGCGGGCAAGGCGGCGCAGCTGTCACCCAGGCCTGCGGCGGACACGGCACGGTCTGCCACGCCTTCGCGGTAGAAGGCGTAGTCGGGGTGGCCTTGCGCATCGAGGTTGACCACGGCCAGGGACGTGACTTGCTGCACAGGCTCAGGCTGGGCCAGCACCACGCCGTCGGCCACCAGCTGCGCCGCCAGCTCGCGGCCAAAGCGGTCGCGCGACAAGGGGTTGAGGTACTGCGTGCCAACTCCTTGCCGGGCCAGCGCGCGGCACAGGTTGTAGAGCGCGCCGCCCAGACACGGCAGGTAGCTGCCATCAGGGCGGCGGATGAGGTCGATGAGGGCCTCGCCGGCGATGGCGGCGTGGATAGGCGTCGTGGCGGTAGAGGTGTTGGGTGCAGAAGTCATGGTGGCTTGTTAGGCAGCAGATCAGAACTGCGATTGCAGCGCGGGGTACAGCGCGACAAAGCGGGCATAGCGTTCGGCCAGCAGGGCTTGCTGCGCAGGCTGTGGCACGAAGGTGGCGTCAGCGGGCAAGGGTTGGCACCAGTGGGCTTCGTCCCCCCCGCAGGCCATCGCCGCCAGGCGCGCGGCGCCCAAGGCGGCCGCAGCGTGTGCACCCTGCGGGCGTTGCAGTGGAGTGCACAACGCGCTGGCCAGCAACTGCGCCCAGGGGTTGCTGCGGGCACCGCCACCAACCAGTGCCAGGGCTGCGCCAACATCACTTGATGCCCTGCCCTGCCTGGCCCCGGCGGCACGCATGGCATTGAGGCCATCCAGCAAGCCAAAGCCCACACCTTCCATCACCGCATAGGCCAGGTCGGCAGCTTCGTGCTCGGCGCGCAGGCCCATGAAAACGCCGGTGGCAGCCGCATTGTTGTGCGGCGTGCGCTCGCCGCTCAGGTAGGGCAAAAACAGCGGTGCCTGCGCCTGGCGGGTGGTGCCGAGGGTGCCCACGGCGTCCGACAGTTGCGCCTCGTCGCTGCGCCCTGTGAGCCGCGTGACCCAGCCAAACGCACTGGCCGCGCTGAGCATGACCGCCATGTGGTGCCAGCGCTGCGGCAGCGCGTGGGCAAAGGCGTGCACGGCACGCTCGGTGGCGGGTGCAAAGGCATCCGTCACACGAAAGACCACGCCCGAAGTGCCCAGCGACACAAAGCCCTGCCCCGCAGTGCGGGCGCCCACACCCACAGCACTAGCAGCGTTGTCGCCCGCGCCTGCAGCCACGACGACAATGCCACCAAGCCCCCAGCGGCGTGCCACATCGCTGCGCAGCGTGCCCGTGGGCGCACTGCCCTCGGCCAGCGCGGGCATGTGCGATGTATCGAGTCCGCAGGCCTGCAGCATGGCCGGGCTCCAGGTGCGGGCCTGCACATCCAGCCACAGGGTGCCCGATGCGTCAGACATGTCACTCACCGCATCACCGGTGAGCTGCAGGCGCAGCCAGTCCTTAGGCAGCAGCACAGTGCGGATCTGGTCAAACACGACGGGCTCGTGCGTTCGAAGCCACAGCAACTTGGGCGCGGTGAAGCCGGGCATGGCGAGGTTGCCGGTGATCTGGCGGGACGTGGGTACCGACTTTTCCAGCTCTACACATTCGTCACTGGCCCGGCCGTCGTTCCAAAGGATGGCCGGGCGCAGCACTTGGCCTTGCGCGTCCAGCACCACGGCGCCATGCATGTGGCCCGAGAGGCCGATGCCCCGTACCTGCGCCCACGCAGCAGGCACCTGTGCGCGCAGCTGCGCCACGGCGGCTTCCACCGCCGCCCACCAGTCTGCAGGGTGCTGCTCGCTCCAGGTGGGATGGGGGCGGTGCTGGGGCACGGCGGCATCTGCCGTAGCGACCACAGTGTGCGCATCGTCCAGCAGCAGGAGCTTGACACCCGAGGTGCCTAAATCGATTCCGAGGTACATGGGGAATGACCGATGTCAGTGATTCACAGTGAAAGACAGCGCCCTGCGCAATGCGTCTGACGGCTGCATGCCTTGAGAGAACGACCGGGTACACCTCATCAATGAGGCCGTCCCTGCGGGGCTCAGGACGTTTTGCCAAACCTTCCCGCACCCTGCTTGCGGTACTCGCTGGGCGTCATGCCCTTGATGTCCAGAAAGCGGCGGTTGAAGTTGGCCATGTTGTTGAAGCCAACGTCATACGCGATGTGCGTGATGTAGCGCTCGGTCTCCATCAGCAGTTGGCACGCGCGGTTCACGCGCACCAGGTTCACAAAGTCGGTGAAGGTGTTGCCCGTGGCCCGGCGGAAGAAGCGGGAGAAGCGGCTCTCTGTCATGCCCAGCTCCTGCGCCAGGTCGGCCGCCGACAGCGGCTCGGCCAGGTGGTCGGTGATGCGGCTCACGATGGCGTTGATCTGGTCGAGCTGAGTGTCGTCGTCCTCGCTTTGCAGCTGCGTGCTCGACAGCAGGCGAAAGTCGGTGCAGCGGGCCAGGTCGCTCAGGAACTCACAGAACGCGCCAAACCGTGCCAGGCCTTGGCGCGCCTTGATGCGGTGCCAGTGCTCTTGCGCCTGCGCCTCCATGCCGAAGAATTCGATGCCGTGGCGTGCGCGCTCGAGCAGGGGCAGCACCTCGCGCAGCTCAGGAATGCTTTCGCTGCTGGCGACCAGCGGCGCGTGCGAGAACTGGATCACCAGGTCGCGCAGCGGCACACCGCCTTCGGGCAGGTCCATGCTGATCCAGTTGTGCGGCAGGCGCGGACCGGTCAGCACCAGTTGGCCGGGCTGGAACTGCCCGATCCAGTCGCCCACAAACACCTTGCCTGACGTGGCGGTGATGAGGTGCAGCTCGTACTCGTCGTGGTAGTGCCAGCGCGCCAGCGGCGTGGGAAAACCGTGCGACAGACAGCGGATGAACCCCGCCGTCTCGGGCGGCTCGTAGCCCAGCGCGGGCGAGCGCACATAGTCGTGCTCCAGCTCGGGCTTGGTCTGGCGCGGGGCGGTGGGCGTTTTCACGGTCATGGCAGTGGGTGGGCCGAAGTTACACCAGCATCAGGCGCCTGTCCGCTGCGCCACAAAGGCCAGCACGCGGGCATACGCTTTGCGCAACGCGTCTACGAGTCGGGGGTGGCCGGCCATCTCGCCCCACAAGGTTGTATCGGCTGCAAAGGCCGCCACGGGGTTAGCGGCATCGCAGATGGCGTGGGCCACGGCCGGGTCCATGGCCTGGTCCTGGTAGATGTAGGGGATCTGCCCCGCATGCCAGCGCTGCAGGTAGGCCAGGAACAGTGCGGGCAGCATGGCGACGCTGTCAAACGACGCCTTGCGCGCCAGCTTGTCGCGGATGGTGGGCGCAATCATGCCGGGGATCTTGGAGAACGCGTCCATGGCCACGCGCTGGTTGGTGTCGGCAATGGCGGGGTTACCGAAGCGGTCCAGCACCACGTCGCGGTAGCGCTCCAGGTCGATGGGGCACGGCAGCAGCACGGGGATCGCGTCGTCGGTCACGTAGTCGTAGGCCATCTGGCGGATGGCGGCATCGTGCGTGCCTTCGTGGATGTACTGGTAGCCCGCCAGCGTGCCCGCCCAGGCAATGCAGCTGTGGGTGGCGTTGAGCAGGCGGATCTTGGCCTCTTCGTGCGCCTGCACCGACTGCACCATCTCGACGCCCACTGTCTCCCACGCGGGGCGGCCGGCTATGAAGTCGTCTTCGATGACCCACTGGATGAAGCTCTCGCCCATGAGCGCTGCCTTGTCGTCCCAGCCTGTGGCAGCCCTCACCCGCTCGCCCACATCGGGCGTGGGGCGCGGGGTGATGCGGTCCACCATGGCGTTGGGACTCGTGGTGTTCTGCTCCACCCAGGTTTTCAGTGGCGCATCGCCCAGCGCGTCGATGAACTGCAGCAGCCCGCTGCGCGAGCGCTCGCCGTTGTGTCGCAGGTTGTCGCAGTTCATCAGCGTCACGGGGCCCGCACCAGCCGCCATGCGCGCGCGCAGGATGCTGACCAGGCCGCCGTAAATGGTGTGGCCTGCCTCCCCGGCCTTGACTGCCGCGAGGTCTGCGCGCAGGTCGGCAAAGGTGGGCCAGTCGAGCTGGTTGTGCGCGTCGAGGTAGTAGCCTGCCTCGGTCACCGTGAAGCTGATGATGCGTGTGGCGGGGTCGGCACCCATGGCAATCAGCGGGGCCAGATCGTCCTGGTAAGGAATCACGCGCTGAATGGACTCGATCACGGCGTAACTGCGCTCGCCCTGGGGTGTGACCGTCTCCAGCGTGTAGCGGCCACCCTGCGCCTGCAGGGCAGCGATGGTGTCGGCCATGTCGGGGCGCAGGTTGCCGCCCGCGATGGCCCAATTGCGGTCATCGGTGGTGCCCTGCTGGCGCAATGCGTGGACATAGACAGCCTGGTGCGCGCGGTGGAACGAGCCCAGGCCCAGGTGCAGGATGAAATTCATAGTGCGTGACAGCGGGTTTCTAGAGATCAAAATTCGTGGGCATCATCACGACGTCGCGGATGGTCATGCCGCGTGGGCGGGTGAGCATGAACAGCACCACCTCGGCCACTTCAGAGGCCTCGATCAGGCTGCCGCTGGCCTTGGCTTCAGCCAGCTTTTCGGCAGGCCAGTCGGCCAGCAGCGAGGTGATGACGGGCCCGGGCGAGATGGAACCCACGCGGATGCCGTGCTTGAACACCTGGCGGCGCACGGTCTGCACAAAGCAGTTGATCGCCCACTTGGACGATGCATAGACGGGCTCCCACGGCGTGGGGAAATGCGCGGCCAGCGAGCTGGTGACGATGATGTCGCCCGTGCCGCGCTCGATCATGTGGGGCAGCACGTTGTGCACGTTCTTCATCACCACGTTGACGTTCAGGTTGAGCATGCGATCGATGGCGTCAGAGTCGGCATCGACGAGATCACCGCCCACATACAGCCCCGCATTGGCATGGAAGATGTCGAGCGGGCCCGCGATGTCCAGCGTGCGCTGCAGCAGGCTGGCGCACTGCCTGGCATCCAGCAGATCGAGCACCAGCGGCGAAGCGCGTTCGCCAATGGCCGCACAGGCCTTGGCCAGCGCGGCCTCATCGCGGTCGATCAGCACCACGCGTGCGCCCGCATTGGCCATGGCCTGGGCGCTGGCAAACCCGATGCCAGAGGCCGCGCCAGTGATGGCTGCCACCTTGCCTTGGAGTGGGTCTTGGAGGCTCATGACCGTCATGCAGCTTGGCGGGCCACCACGCGGCCTTGGGGGTCGAACCAGTGGGCTTGCGAGGCGTCGATATCCAGGCTCACCGCATCGCCCGCGCGCAGGCCAGTGCGGTCGTTCTGGCGGGCCACAAACTGCGCTCCGCCGGGGGTGCTCACGTAGATCAGGGTTTCAGCGCCCAGCGCTTCCACCAGGTCCACCTGGCCTGTCACTGGCGTAGCGCCGGTGTTGCGCACGGTGATGTTCTCCGGGCGCAGGCCAATGGCGCCGCCCTCAGCCCCTGCAGGCGCCTGCTGTTGCACGGGCGGTGGCAGCTGCGGCAAGGGCACCACGTTCATCTGCGGCGTACCGATGAACTGGGCCACAAACTGGTTGGCGGGCCGGTCGTACAGCTCCAGCGGCGTGCCCACCTGCTCGATGATGCCGTCGCGCAGCACCACCACACGGTCGGCCAGCGTCATGGCCTCGACCTGGTCGTGCGTCACATAGATGGTGGTGGCGCCCAGGTCGCGGTGCAGCTTGGCGATCTCCACGCGGGTCTGACCGCGCAGGGCGGCGTCGAGGTTGGACAGTGGCTCGTCGAACAGGAATACTTTGGGCGCGCGCACGATGGCGCGACCGATGGCCACGCGCTGGCGCTGACCGCCCGACAGCTCCTTGGGCGTGCGCTGCAGGTACTGCGTGAGGTTGAGGATGCGCGCAGCGTTCTGCACCTTCTCGTCGATCACCTGCTTGTCGACCTTGGCGAGCTTGAGCGCAAAGCTCATGTTCTCGTACACGCTCATGTGCGGGTACAGCGCATAGCTCTGGAACACCATGGCCAGGTCGCGCTTGCTGGAGGGCTGGTCGGTGATGTCGCGGCCGTCCAGCATCAGCGTGCCGCCGTCAATGTTTTCGAGCCCCGCGATCAGCCGCAGCAGCGTGGACTTGCCGCAGCCCGAGGGGCCGACGAAGACGATGAACTCGCCCTTCTGGATGGAGAGGTCGATGCCCTTGATGGCGCGGTGCTCGCCAAAGAATTTCTCGATGCCGCGCAGTTGAAGGTAGGCCATGGAATCGGGTTCCTGAATGCTTGAAAACTGGGGAGATGAACGCTGCGCTTTACTTGACCGCGCCGAACGTAAGACCTTGGACGAGCTGCTTCTGGCTGAACCAGCCAAACACCACTATGGGCGCGATGGCCATCAGCGATGCCGCAGATAACTTGGCCCAGAACAGGCCCTCGGGACTGGAGTACGAGGCGATCAGCGTGGCCAGCGTGCCGGCCTTGGCGGCGCTCAGGTTCAGGCTCCAGAACGCCTCGTTCCATGACAGCACCAGGCACAAGAGGCCGGTGGATGCGAGCCCACCCATGCCCAGCGGCAGCAACACCAGGCGCACCTCTTGCCACAACGTCGCACCGTCCATGCGCGCGGCTTCCAGAATCTCGCGCGGGATGTCCTTGAAGTGCGAGTACAGCATCCAGACCATGATGGGCAGGTTGGACAGTGCAAACACGATGATGAGCGCGAGCTGTGTATCGAGCAGGTGGCTCTTTTGCGCCAGCACGTAGATGGGCACCAGCGCACCCACGGCGGGCATCATCTTGGTCGAAAGCATCCACATCAGGATGTCCTTGGTGTACTTGCCTTTGAAGAAGGCCATGGCATACGCAGCGGGTGCAGCGAGCACGAGCCCCAGCACGGTGGACAGCACGCTGGTGATGACCGAGTTCTTGGCGTAGAGCAGGTAGTCGCTGCGCTCCTGCACTTCGTGGAAGTTCTCCAGCGTGGGCGTGAAGACAAACTGCGGCGGCACAGCAATGGCCTGAAGTTCTGTCTTGAAGGCAGTGAGAAACAGCCAGGCCAGCGGAAACACCAGCAGCAAGGCCACGGCCCAGGCCACGGCGGTGCGCAGGGCCAGCAGCCCCAGCGGGAATTTCGAACGGCGTCGAGTCGTCATGGAGTGCGCCTTTGCTACTTGTCGAGGTTTTTGCCAACCATGCGGATCAAAAACACCGCCGCGATATTGGCCAGCACCACCGCAAACAGCGCCCCGGCCGAGGCCACGCCGGCATCGAAGTTGAGCAGTGCCTGCTTGAAGATCAAAAAGGTGACGTTGGTGCTGGCATCGCCCGGCCCGCCGGCCGTGGTGGTGTAGATCTCGGCAAAGATGCTGAGCAAAAAGATCAGCTCGATCATCACCACCACCGCCACCGAGCGCGCCAGATGCGGCACGTACAGGTAGCGCAGCTGCTGCAGGTAGTTGGCGCCGTCCATGCGCGAGGCTTCGAGCTGCTCGTGGTTCATGCTCTGCAGCGAGGTCATGAAGATCAGCGTGGCAAAGGGCAGCCATTGCCATGACACCATCACGATGACGGAGAACAGCGGGTAGTCGGTGAGCCAATCGACCGGCTGCGCGCCGAAGAACATCCACACTTGGGCGAGCACGCCGTAGATGGGGTTCATCATCATGTTCTTCCACATCAACGCGTTCACCGTGGGCATGACAAAAAACGGCGAAATCAGCAGCACCCGCACGATGCCCCGGCCCGCAAACGGCTCGTTGATCAGCAGCGCAATCGCAATGCCAGCCACCACCGTGATGAGGATCACGCTGCCCAGCAGCAGCAGCGTGTTGACCACTGCCGTGCCAAACGAAGGGTCGGTGACGAAATACTCAAAGTTCTCCAAACCGGCAAAACCGGTCTGGTCCGGCTGCATCAGGTTGTAGCGGATGAGCGAGAAGTAGATCGTCATCACCAGCGGCACGATCATCCAAAGGAAGAGCGTGGCCATGGCTGGTGTGAGCAGCAGGCGGGGGAGCAGGCGGCGGTTCATGGGAATTCCGATACAGACTTACACAGCGCAGTGAGGCAAGCGCCCTGTGGGCGTAGCGAGCGGCCCGAGGTGGGGGTGCTGTACCGCAGTCGTACTCCCGTACGGCGAGGAACACCGCCCCCCCAGATCGGGCCGCGCAGTAGCCCAATGGGTGCTTGCCTATTTGTAGTAGCCGGCCTTCTTCATTTCGCGGTCAGCCGCCACCTGGCCGGCCTTTAGCGCGGCGTCCACCGTTGTCTTGCCTGCCAGGGCTGCACTCATCTGCTGCCCCACCGCGATGCCGATGGCCTGGAACTCAGGAATCGCCGCGAACTGCACACCCACATACGGGCTCTTTGGCAAGGTCGAATCCGTGGGGTTGGCCGAGTCGATGGCGGTCTTCTCTGCGGCGGCAAAACGCGCGGCCTTCTGGAATTCCGGCGAGGCGTAGGTGCTCTTGCGCGTGCCGGTGGGCACGTTGGCCCAGCCGTTGGTCTTGGCGACCAGTTGGATGTAGTCCTTGCTGGTGGACCAGGTGATGAACTTCTGCGCGGCTTCCACCTTCTTGGACCCTGCGGGGATCGCCAGATTCCACGACCACAGCCAGTTGGCGCCCTTGGGAGTGTTCATGGTGGGCGCCTGGGCAAAGGCCATCTGGTCGGCCACCTTGGACTGCTTGGGGTCGGCCACGAACGACGCGGCGATGGTCGCATCCACCCACATGCCGCACTTGCCGGAGTTGGTCAGCGCCAGGATCTCGTTGAAGCTGTTGGCCGACGAGCCGGGCGGGCCGTAGTTCTTGAGCAGGTCTACGTAGAAGGTGATCGCATCCTTCCAGGGCTTGGATTCGAGCTGCGGCTTCCACTGCATGTCAAACCACTGGCCGCCAAAGGTGTTGACCAGCGTGGTCAAAAAGGCCATGTTGTCGCCCCAGCCCGGCTTGCCGCGCAGGCAGATGCCATACACGCCGTTCTTGGGATCGTGGATCTTGGCGGCCAGGTCCTTGATCTGTGGCCAGGTGGGGCGCTCGGGCACCTGCACGCCGGCCTTGTCGGCCAGGTCCTTGCGATACATCAGCATCGAGCTTTCGCCATAGAAGGGCGCGGCAAACAGCTTGCCGTCGATGGACAGGCCGTTGCGCACGGCGGGCAGCAGGTCGTCCACGTCGTAGGCGGCGTCGGTTTTCAGCTCCTGCAGCCAGCCCTTCTTGCCCCAGATGGGCGCCTCGTACATGCCGATGGTCATCACGTCAAACTGGCCGCCCTTGGTGGCGATGTCGGTTGTCACGCGCTGGCGCAGCACGCCCTCTTCCAACGTCACCCACTTGAGCTTGATGTCGGGGTTGGCCTGCTCGAAGTTCTTGCTGAGCTTTTGCATCTCGATCATGTGGCCGTTGTTCACGGTGGCAATCACGAGTTCGGTCTGCGCGTGCGCAGCGGCGCCGCACAGCGATGCCGCCAGGGCAGCAACGGCCAGGGCCAGGCGGGTGTGTGGACGGGTGGAACGGGGCATCGGAACGTCTCCTGCGTAGTTGGTATGGATCTGCCATTCAACGCCAGTCGGATCGCGGCATTGATGGACTGAACGATACCGATGCTCTGATGCTCAGTTGATACTTTGAAAAGCCATACACATACTAAATTTCGCCAGAATCTCAGGATTTATACCTAGATCCATCAATTGGGTATGTGCATTGCGGGCCCGGGATGCCTGCCTTAGCGCTGAGTAGCCCAGAGCAAATTCCGCACAGAGGCGCGCTTCGTACGTGTCACTGTTTCCAAAACTGGAACAGTCAGTTTGCGACTGCGTAGTTTTTCTCCGAAGACCATCGGCGTACAGTTCAACCCATCGATGAGCCGAACCCGCAAGGCGACTCACCGAACCCGGTTCAGGAATGGTTTTTGACCCGGCTTTTTTGAGACGCTTTTTAACTTTCAAGGATTTTCATCATGAACAACACCGCACGTTTCCTCTCCATCGCCGCTATCGCTGCTTTCGCTTCTTTTGGTGCCCAGGCTGACGAAGCCGATGCTTCGCAATTCGCTACCAAGTTCGAAACCAACCGCACCCGCGCTGAAGTGCAAGCCGAAGCCGCTACCGTGGCTCAAACACGCAGCATCGAACCCGCTGGTTCGCGTGTGGTGACTTACAAGTCCACCGCCGACCGCGCTGCCGTGCGTGCCCAGGCTGCTGAAGCTGTGCGCACCGGCAAGATCCCATCGGGCGAAATCAGCGCGATGTAAGAACGCAGAGCTTCCCCGGTGGTAGCCTCGAACGGTTGCTGGCCTAGACCCCGGACTCTGAAAGGGCTCCCACTTGGGAGCCCTTTTTGCTTGGGCAACCGGCTCAGGCCACCAGCGTCTTGAACATCACATGGGCATCGACATAGCCCAGCGTGTGGTGCCTGAAGGCCCCGGGCAGCGTGCCCACGATCGCAAAGCCCAGGCGCTGCCACAGCCGCACGGCGCGCACATTGCTGGCCACCACCAGGTTGAACTGCATGGCCCGAAAGCCCATGGCCACAGCCTGCTGCTGCGAGTGCTCGCACATCAACGACGCCACGCCCTGCCCCTGCGCAGCCGGTGACACCACATAGCCGCAGTTGCACACATGGGCGCCCTGCCCAGGCTGATTCGGCTTGATGAAGTAAGAACGTGTTTGCGATCTTTTCGGGGCCGCGTTGGGGCGCAATCGGGATGAGTGGATGCTTCGGATGCGCCGCATGGGCTCGTGCCCACGCAAGCAGTCGAGGCGTCCAATCGCCCGATTTCGCCCCAACCCTTCGGGCAAGTGCCTTGCCGGGCGGTCTGCGGCGTTGGGGGGGGGGGG
>NZ_JBMDJH010000032.1:0-24881 GCF_057809085.1 Acidovorax sp. FG48
AAAGAGCTGTGCAAATGCAAAAGGCCGGGGCCCTGTGAGGGGCCCCGGCCTTTTTGTTTGTGCGTAAGCCTTTTGGAGCGGGGATCAAGTGACCAGCTTCGCAGAGGCCATTACTGGCGAGTTGCTACGCCGTCGATAGGCAATACTGCGCCTTCGCTTATAGGAGTATGGCTGTGTACGTCTGGAGCGTTGTCACCACGACAGAAATAAAAAACCCGGCAATGCCGGGTTTTTGTGCCGCACCAGAGTGCTCGCGAAAGCTTACTTCTTCTGGCGGAACTTGCGCAGCGCCGCAATCTGGGCAGCCATGACGGCCAGCTCGGACTGGGCCTTGGCCAGATCGATGTCGCTCTTGGCGTTCTTGAGCGCTTCTTCGGCTGCAGACTTGGCCGCGTTGGCCTTCTCGTCGTCCAGATCCTTGCCACGGATGGCGGTGTCCGACAACACGGTCACGCAGTTGGGTTGCACTTCCAGAATGCCACCGGCCACGAAGACGAACTCTTCGCCACCGTCAGCCATTTCGATGCGCACCGAGCCCGGCTTGATGCGGGTGATCAGCGGGGTGTGGCGGGGGTAGATGCCCAACTCGCCAGCTTCGCCGGGCAGAGCGACAAAGCGCGCTTCACCGGAGAAGATGGACTCTTCGGCACTGACCACATCAACGTGGATGGTGTTCATCATTGCTCCTAGGAAAAGGTGGGTTGCTTGATTGCAGAAGGCCGGGTCGCTACGGGCTGCCCGGCCGACGGCTCATCAGGCCACCTTCTTGGCCTTTTCGAAGGCTTCGTCAATGGTGCCCACCATGTAGAACGCTTGCTCTGGCAGGTGATCGCATTCGCCGTTCACGATCATCTTGAAACCACGGATGGTTTCGGCCAGGGGAACATACTTGCCTGGGGAGCCCGTGAACACTTCGGCCACGTGGAAAGGCTGAGACAGGAAACGCTGGATCTTGCGAGCGCGGGCCACAGCCAGCTTGTCTTCAGGAGCCAGTTCGTCCATGCCCAGAATGGCGATGATGTCGCGCAGTTCCTTGTAGCGCTGCAGCGTACCCTGCACGGCGCGGGCCGTGGTGTAGTGGTCTTCGCCCACCACGTTCGGGTCCAGCTGGCGGCTGGTGGAGTCCAGCGGGTCCACGGCGGGGTAGATACCCAACGAGGCGATGTCACGCGAGAGCACCACGGTGGAGTCCAAGTGGGCAAACGTCGTAGCAGGCGAGGGATCGGTCAAGTCATCCGCTGGCACGTACACGGCCTGGATGGAGGTGATCGAACCGACCTTGGTGGATGTAATACGCTCTTGCAGGCGGCCCATTTCTTCGGCCAGGGTGGGCTGGTAGCCCACGGCGGAAGGCATACGGCCCAGCAGAGCGGACACTTCAGTACCGGCCAGCGTGTAGCGGTAGATGTTGTCCACGAAGAACAGCACGTCACGGCCTTCGTCACGGAAAGATTCCGCAATGGTCAGACCGGTCAGGGCCACGCGCAGACGGTTGCCTGGAGGCTCGTTCATCTGGCCGTACACCATGGCCACTTTGGATTCGCCCAGGTTCTCCAGATTCACCACGCCGGAATCGGCCATTTCGTGATAGAAGTCGTTCCCTTCGCGAGTACGCTCGCCCACACCAGCGAACACCGACAGACCCGAGTGGGCCTTGGCGATGTTGTTGATGAGTTCCATCATGTTCACGGTCTTGCCCACACCGGCGCCACCGAACAGACCCACCTTACCGCCCTTGGCGAACGGGCACACCAGGTCGATCACCTTGATGCCGGTTTCCAGCAGTTCTTGCGAGGGCGACAGTTCGTCGTACGCAGGCGCCTTGCGGTGGATCGAAGCGGTCAGCTCCTGGCCCACGGGACCACGTTCGTCGATGGGGTTGCCCAGCACGTCCATGATGCGGCCCAGCGTCGCCTTGCCCACTGGCACGGTGATGGGGTTGCCGGTGTTGGTCACCATGATGCCGCGGCGCAGGCCGTCGGAGGAACCGAGGGCGATGGTACGCACCACGCCGTCACCCAGCTGCTGCTGCACTTCCAGCGTCAGGGCAGAGCCTTCCAGCTTCAGGGCGTCGTAAACCTTGGGCATCTGGTCGCGTGGGAACTCAACGTCCACCACGGCGCCGATACATTGAACAATCTTGCCTTGCACTTGAGCCATTTTTCGCTCCAATAAAGTAGTTTGTTGAGCTGCTTACACAGCAGCGGCGCCAGCCACGATTTCCGAAAGTTCTTTCGTGATCGCTGCCTGGCGCGTCTTGTTGTAGACCAGCTTCAACTCGCCAATGACGCTGCCGGCGTTGTCGGTGGCAGCCTTCATGGCCACCATGCGTGCCGACTGCTCGGACGCCATGTTTTCCGCAACCGCCTGGTAAATCAGGGACTCGACATAACGGACCAGCAGCTCGTCGATGACGCTTTGCGCATCGGGCTCATAGATGTAGTCCCAGCCGTGTTCCGTCTTCTCGGCCTGCATCTGCTCGGAGGACAGGGGGAGCAGCTGCTCCACCACCGATTCCTGCTTCATGGTGTTGATGAACTTGGTGTAGCTCAGGTACACCGCATTGATCTTGCCTTCTGCGTATGCATCGAGCAGCACCTTCACCGGGCCAATCAGCTTGTCCAGGTGGGGGGTGTCGCCCAGGCCCGTCACGTGCGAAACCACCTTGGCGCCCACACGGTTCAGGAAACCCAGGCCCTTGTTGCCAATCGCCACGGCTTCGGTCGAGACGCCAGCACCCTGCAGTTCACGCAGCTTGTTCGTCACGGCACGCAACACATTGGTGTTCATGCCGCCGCACAGGCCCTTGTCCGTGGTGATGACGATCACACCGGCGGTCTTGGCATCGTTCACTTTCATGAACGGGTGCACGTACTCCGGGTTGGCCTTGCCGAGGTTGGCTGCAATGTTGCGGATCTTCTCGCTGTATGGGCGGGCAGCCCGCATCCGGTCCTGCGCCTTGCGCATTTTGGATGCGGCCACCATTTCCATGGCTTTGGTGATCTTCTTGGTGTTTTCCACCGATTTGATCTTGCCGCGTATTTCCTTGCCTGCTGCCATGATGGCTCCTCGTCCGGTTTAAGCGAACGACTTCTTGAACGCGGCGATCGCTGCGGTCAATTCGGCTTCTGCATCCTTGTCCATGGCCTTGGCCTGTTCCAGCTTGGCCAGCAAAGCGGCGTGGCTGGTCTTCAGGAACTGGTGCAGGCCGTGTTCGAAGTCGAGCACCTTCTTGACATCGATGTCGTCCATGAAGCCCTTGTTCACAGCGAACAGCGTGGCGGCCATCAGCGAGATGGACAGCGGGCTGTACTGTGCCTGCTTCAGCAGTTCGGTCACGCGGGCACCGCGGTCCAGCTGCTTGCGGGTGGCTTCGTCCAGATCGGAAGCAAACTGCGCGAACGCAGCCAGTTCACGGTACTGGGCCAGGTCGGTACGGATACCGCCGGACAGGTTCTTCACCAGCTTGGTCTGGGCAGCACCACCCACGCGCGACACCGAGATACCGGCGTTGATGGCGGGACGGATACCGGCGTTGAACAGGCTGGTTTCCAGGAAGATCTGGCCGTCGGTGATCGAGATCACGTTGGTAGGCACGAAAGCGGACACGTCGCCAGCTTGCGTTTCGATGATCGGCAGTGCGGTCAGCGAACCGGTCTTGCCCTTGACTTCACCCTTGGTGAAGGCTTCGACGTAGTCGGCGTTCACGCGGGCTGCGCGTTCGAGCAGACGGCTGTGCAGATAGAACACGTCGCCAGGATAGGCTTCGCGGCCTGGTGGGCGACGCAGCAGCAGCGACACTTGGCGGTAGGCCACAGCTTGCTTGGACAGGTCGTCGTACACGATCAGGGCGTCTTGGCCGCGGTCGCGGAAGTATTCGCCCATCGTGCAACCCGAGTAGGCCGACACGTACTGCATGGCAGCCGATTCGGAAGCCGATGCGGCCACCACAATCGTGTACTCCATGGCGCCGGCCTGTTCCAGAGCGCGCACCACGTTCTTGATCGACGATGCCTTCTGACCGATGGCGACGTAGATACAAGTCACGCCTTGGCCCTTCTGGGCGATGATGGCGTCGATGGCCACGGCGGTCTTGCCGGTCTGGCGGTCACCGATGATCAGCTCGCGCTGGCCACGACCCACGGGCACCATCGAGTCGATGGACTTCAGGCCGGTCTGCAGAGGCTGGTCCACGGACTTACGGGCGATCACACCGGGAGCAACCTTTTCGATCACGTCGGTGAGCTTGGCGTTGATAGGGCCCTTGCCGTCGATCGGCTGACCCAGAGCGTTCACCACGCGGCCGACCAGTTCGGGGCCCACGGGCACTTCCAGAATGCGGCCCGTGCACTTGACGGTGTCGCCTTCGGAGATGTGCTCGTACTCGCCCAGAATCACGGCGCCGACGGAGTCGCGCTCGAGGTTTAGCGCCAGACCGTAGGAAGGCTGGCCGTCCTTGGTCGCGGGGAACTCGAGCATTTCGCCCTGCATCACGTCCGACAGGCCATGAACGCGCACGATACCGTCAGACACGGACACCACGGTACCCTGGTTGCGGATATCGCTGCTGGCGGCCAGACCTTCGATGCGGCTCTTGATGAGTTCAGAAATTTCTGCGGGATTGAGTTGCATGACTCTTTCCTTCTTTCTTTGGTTCGCTGTCCTCGTCGCGCGTTACGCAACGAGGGCCGCTTTCATTTGTTCAAGACGGGCCTTGACCGAAGTGTCCAGCACCTCGTCACCCACCACTACGCGAATACCACCGATCAGGGACTCATCCAGCTGTACAGCGAGATTGAGCTTACGGCCGAAGCGCTTTTCCAGCGCTGCGCTGACCTCGGACAGTGCAGCACTGTCCATCGGAAATGCGCTGTACACGACGGCATCCGAGGAGCCGTTGCGACGATTCACGAGGGCACGAAACTGCGCAGCCACTTCCGGGAGCGCATCGATGCGTCCGTTGTCGATGACTGTGCGCAGGAAATTTTTGGCCATATCCGGCAGGGCCGAGCGGGCGACCCCGGTGAATACGGCGAACACCTGGTCTGCCGTCACCTTGGGGTTGTCCGCCAACTGACGCAGCTGGGGGTTGGCGGCAATCGCCGCCAGTTCGTCCATCCAGGCAGCGGTGCTGCCCAGATCGACGCCCGCGCCCGCAGTGGCAGCCTTGAACAAGGCATCGGCGTAAGGGCGGGCAATGGTGGCGAGTTCAGCCATGTGTGTCCCCTTACAGCTCGGTCTTCAGGCGGTTGAGCAGGTCGGCATGGACGCCAGCATTGACTTCCTTGCGGAGAATCTGCTCGGCACCCTTGACGGCCAGCGCTGCCACCTGCTCACGCAGGGCTTCGCGGGCTTGGACCGTCTGCTGCTCGGCTTCGGCGCGGGCTGCAGCAACAATCTTGTTGCCTTCCTCTGTGGCGCGGGCCTTGGCTTCTTCGATGATGGCCTGGGCACGACGGTCGGCGTCCGCAAGACGCGAGGCCGTTTCGTTGCGCGCCTGTGACAGTTCCTTTTCAACGCGCTGGTTGGCAGCGGTCAGTTCGGATTTGGCACGGTCGGCAGCTGCGAGGCCATCGGCGATTTTCTGGGCTCGTTCATCCAACGCCTTCGCGATCGGAGGCCACACGAATTTCATCGTGAACCACACGAGGATCAGGAAGACGATGGCCTGAATGAACAGGGTCGCATTGATACTCACGGCAACACCTTTCTAAAGTGGCGTTGAACGGGATTTACTTGGGCAGGTTGGCCAAGAGCGTGGAAACGAAGGGGTTGGCGAAAGCGAACAGCAGGGCGATAGCCACACCGATCAGGAACGCAGCGTCGATCAGACCAGCCAAGATGAACATCTTGGTTTGCAGTTCGTTGATCAGTTCAGGCTGACGTGCCGACGATTCGAGGAACTTGCCACCCATCAGGGCGATGCCGATGGAAGCGCCGATAGCGCCCAGACCAACGATCAGACCACAAGCCAGAGCGACGAGACCGAGAATGTTTTCCATGATGACTCCTGAGTTAAAAAAGAAAAGTTAAGGAAAGAAAAAACGAAAGGGAAACTTAGTGCGCGTTGTGCGCCTGACCAAGGTAGATCAGCGCGAGCATCATGAAGATGAATGCTTGCAGCGAGATCACCAAAATGTGGAACAGCGTCCAGATGGTGCCAGCGATAACGTGGCCCACAGGCAGCAGCACACCCGACAGCGACAGGGCCGCAGCACCACCCATGAGGGCGATGAGCATGAACACCAGTTCGCCAGCGTACATGTTGCCGAACAACCGCATGCCATGGGACACGGTGTTGGCGACATATTCAATGATCTGCATGAGCAGATTCACCACGCCCAGAATCAGGGCGAAGATAGGATTCTTGCTGGTGCCGAAAGGAGCCGACACCAGTTCGTGCGCCCAGCCGCCAGCGCCCTTGATCTTGACGCTGTACCAGAAGCGCAGGATCAGGACAGCGAAAGCGAGGCCCAGCGTGGTGGACAGATCGGCTGTGGGCACAACACGCAGATAAGCGTGGTGCGGGTCGTGACCTGCAGCACCGTAGATCTTGGCCCAGACGGCGGGCAGCAGGTCCACAGGCAGCATGTCCATGAAATTCATCAAGAAGATCCAGACGAACACAGTCAGACCCAGGGGAGCGATGAACTTGCGGCTTTCAGCATTGTGGATGTTGGCCTTGGCCTGGTTGTCCACCATCTCGACCAGCATCTCGACCGCAGCCTGGAAGCGACCAGGCACACCCGAGGTTGCCTTACGGGCAGCTGACCACAGAATCAAAAGGGTGAGCGCACCCAGAACCAAACCGACGATGATCGAGTCGTAGTTGATGACAGTGAAATCAACAATCTTGGTCTGGTTGACGTTTTGAAGATGCTGCAGGTGGTGAACGATGTATTCACTTGCAGTCGGAGCGTGCGCTTCTGCGGCCATCGGACAACTCTTCTCTCTATCAATCGGTTTTTCGGACACCAGGCCGCACCAACAGTGCCACCCAGTACGTTTTCATTGCGACCACCATGCCAACCAGCAAGGCAATCCAGCTCAAGCCCGGCACCAGCCGAGGTGCCGCCGCCAGCAGCGCCACCGTCAACATGATCTTGGCGATTTCCCACCCAAAGAACCCCACCATGGCAGCCCGCGGATTGGATGACGCCTTTTGGCGCAACACACCGCGGGCAAACAGTGCGGCCGGAGCCACCACTGCCAGAGCGCCGTAGGCTGCAGACCAGCCCACCACCGCCCTGCCCGTCAGAACCCAGGCCACCAGGGCCACCAGCATTCCGACCAGCGCCTGACCTGCCACCACCCTCCACACCGAGAGGGGCGGATGGCGACTGCGCCACTGCTGCGCCTCTTGGGCCGTCAGGGGCTTGAAGTCAGATTCTTCAGCCTCAGTTTCAGTCTCTGGCGGGATTGTTTTCATTGATGAATGACGCCCGCGTTACAGACCGCAACTTTTACAAAGCCTCTAATTATAAGTAAAAACCCATGGCACCAGACAAAAACCCGCAAACGCGTCGGCGGGTTGCGTGTGTGCCCGCCCCGTTGTGGTGACGTGCCAACCTCACTGGCGCGCACAAAACAGCCTCGCCATGCATCGATCTGGCGCACGCCGAACGGGCGGCGAGAAGAGCCGAACGCGCCTGTGGCGCACAATGACAGTGCGTCGCCAGCTATCGAAACCGCAGCACCCCACTCACCGCTAATCACCATGACATCCTCCAATCCGCCGCCCGCCAACGGCCTCGATCCCCAGGCCGCCGATCCACGCAAAGACTCGCTGATCGAATACCCCTCCAAGTTCCCAATCAAAGTCATGGGCGCCAAGGTGGACGGCTTCGTGCATGCCGTGACCGAAGTGGCGCGCCAGTTCGACCCTACCTTCGACGCCGCCACCATTGAACTGCGCGACAGCCGCGCGGGCAATTACCTCGGAGTAACCATCACCATCACGGCGACCAGCCGCGAGCAGTTGGACGACCTGTACCGCGCGCTGTCCTCGCACCCGATGGTGAAAGTGGTGCTGTAACCGCCCCCCTTGCAGATTGCGCCATGACGATTGACATCCGCCTGCTGGGCCGCGTGGACTACGCCAGCACCGTGCAAGCCATGCAGGACTACACAGCCACACGGACGCCGTCGGACGCTGACACGCTCTGGATTTGTGAGCATCCGCCGCTTTACACCCAGGGCATAGCAGGCAAAAGCGACCATGTGCTAGACCCGGGCGAGATCCCCGTCATCGCCACCAACCGGGGCGGACAGGTGACCTTCCACGGCCCCGGTCAGGTGGTCGCCTACCCGCTGATCGACCTGCAACGTGCGGGCTATTTCGTCAAGGAATACGTCTACCGCGTTGAAGAGGCCGTGATCCGCACACTGGCGCACTTCGGCATCACAGGCCACCGGGTTGCCGGTGCACCCGGCATTTACGTGCGTCTGGATGACCCGCACAGCCACGCCATGCTGCCCCAACGCCCCCAAAAACGCACGGGCGCCGAGGCACCCACGCCCGACTTCGAAGGCCTGGGCAAGATCGCGGCGCTCGGCATCAAGGTCAGCCGCCACTGCACCTACCACGGCGTGGCGCTGAACGTGAACATGGACCTGGAGCCCTACGGCCGCATCAACCCTTGCGGTTACGCAGGATTGAAAACGGTGGACCTTTCTACAATCGGGGTCCACACCACCTGGGAAGAAGCCGCGCAGGTGCTGGGCCAGCAGCTCAGCATCCGGTTGGCGCCCTGAACTCCGCCTACCGCTATGAGCACCCCTGAAGTCGTCCGCGAAGCCCAATCCACCGAAGCCTACAACCCGCTGGCCAAACAAAAGGCTGCGGCCAAGCTGTCGCGCATTCCGATCAAGGTCGAGCAGGGCGAAGTGCTCAAAAAGCCCGAGTGGATTCGCGTCAAAGCGGGCAGCCCCACCACGCGCTTCTACGAGATCAAAGAAATCCTGCGCGAGCACAAGCTGCACACGGTGTGCGAAGAAGCCTCGTGCCCCAACATCGGCGAATGTTTTGGCAAGGGCACGGCCACGTTCATGATCATGGGCGACAAGTGCACGCGCCGCTGCCCGTTCTGCGACGTGGGCCATGGCCGCCCCGACCCGCTGGACAAGAACGAGCCGCTGAACCTGGCCAAGACCATTGCAGCGCTCAAACTCAAATACGTGGTGATCACCAGTGTGGACCGCGACGACCTGCGCGACGGCGGTAGCGGCCACTTTGTGGAATGCATCCAGAACATCCGTGAGCTGTCTCCCAGCACGCAGATCGAGATTCTGGTGCCCGACTTCCGTGGCCGCGATGACCGGGCGCTCGAAATCCTGAAGGCTGCGCCGCCCGATGTGATGAACCACAACCTGGAAACCGCGCCGCGTCTGTACAAGGAAGCGCGCCCAGGCTCCGACTACCAGTTCAGCCTGAACCTGTTGAAAAAGTTCAAGGCGCTGCATCCCAACGTGCCCACCAAGAGCGGCATCATGGTCGGCCTGGGCGAAACGGACGAAGAGATCCTGCAGGTGATGCGCGACATGCGCGCGCACAACATCGACATGCTGACCATCGGCCAGTACCTGTCGCCCAGCAACAGCCACCTGCCGGTGCGCCGCTACGTGCACCCCGACACCTTCAAGATGTTCGAGGAAGAGGCCTACAAGATGGGCTTCAGCCACGCCGCCGTGGGTGCCATGGTTCGCTCCAGCTACCATGCTGACCAGCAGGCGCACGCCGCAGGCGTGTAAGCACCGACACCCGCCTTCCCAAGCCGCCCATGGGCCCGAATGGTCTGCTCTCGTTGCGGCACTACGGCGCCTCGCCGGGCAGCCACAGCCACGACCATTTCCAGATTCTGCTGGGACTCTCCGGAGCGCTGGACCTGGAGGTGGATGGCCGTGGCGTGCGCGTGGCGCCCGGCGGTGGCTGCGTGATCGCCCCGGGCGACCGGCACGACTTTGAATCCACCCGCGGCAGCGTCTGCCTGGTGCTCGACAGCGCCCACCCGGACTGGGCGCAGTGCGCCAGCCCACGCCGCGCGACCACGCCGCCCTCCGACGCGTTGCCCTTGGCCCATTACCTGGCCAGCGCTTTGCGGCAAGGCCGCCCGCTGGCGCAAACCCATGGCCCCGCCCTGCTGCTGGAAGCATGGCTCACCGCCGCCCGCCCCGATGCAGCAGCACCCAGCCCCACGCGCGGGCGCACCATCGACTGGGCCGCGCTGCAGCAGTGGGCCGCGCAGCAGTGGCACCGGGAACTGACCGTGGCCGACCTGGCTGCGCAGGTGCACCTGAGCCCCAGCCAGTTTGCCGCCCGCTGTCGGGACGACCACGGCATGGGCGCCATGGCCTGGCTGCGCGGCTTGCGCCTGGCGCAGGCCCGGGTGCTGCGCAGCACGGGCATGGCGGTGGCTGAAGTGGCTCAGCGCACGGGATACCGCTCGCCTTCAGCCCTCACTGCAGCCTTGCGCCGGGCCGAGCACAACGCCTAAGGGCTCGCGACGGCAGGCAGAACCCTTCAAAAACCTCGGCGCGCGACGACACACCGGTGTTGCGCGACGATGCACCACAGCAGGCGCGCGTAAGCTCGGCGCCATGCAAGCCAATCTTTATGCCCTGGGCGCTATTGCGCTATGGGCTTCTCTCGCCTCGCTGGGGGTGTCCCTCACCCACATTCCGCCCTTCCTGCTCACGGGCATTGCGCTCATCATCGGCAGCGTGCCCGCATGGCCCTTTGTGCTGCGCGATCCGTCGCAGTGGCGCATTCCGCTGCGCACGCTGGCCTTGGGCGTGTATGGCCTGTTTGCGTACCACTTTCTGCTGTTCATCGCGCTGCGCCACGCGCCGCCGGTGGAGGCGAACCTCGTCAACTACCTGTGGCCGCTGTTCATCGTGGTGCTGTCACCCGTGGTGCTGCCGGGCGTGGCACTGCGACTGCCGCATGTACTGGCTGCGCTGCTGGGGTTTGGGGGCGCGGCCATCGCCATTGCAGGCGGACGCGAGTTGAGCGGCACGCTGGCCTGGGGCTACCTGCCCGCGCTGGCCGCCGCCTTCATCTGGGCCACCTATTCGCTCATGACCAAGCGTGTGGCAGCGTTCCCCACCACGGCGATTGGCCTCTTCGGGCTGGTGTCTGGCGTGCTGTCGCTGCTATGCCATGGGCTGCTGGAGCCCGCCGTGGCGCTGCAGCCGCGCGACTGGGGGCTGCTGGCGGTGTTGGGGCTGGGGCCGCTGGGGGCGTCGTTCTTTATGTGGGACAAGGCGCTGAAGCTGGGGGACGCACGGCACATCGGCATCCTGAGCTACATCACGCCGCTGGCCTCCACGGCGCTGCTGATTTTGGTGAGCGGCCGCACCTTCACCTGGAGCATTGCACTGGCCACCGCCATGATCATCAGCGCAGCGGTGATAGGAATGCGGGCGCGTTGATGGTAAAGGATCAACGCACCTGCGGCAGTAAAAAATATAGACAAATAGGCCGATAGCGCTAGTGGAATATGCCCCAGCAGCTATCAATTTTGAAATAGCTACTGCATCCCAGGGCGTCAGCCTTTGAGCAGCACGGCGGGCTCGTCGCCGTCCAGTACCTGCTGGGCCCAGGGGGCGAGCTTGCGCGTGTCGGCGCGCAGCACCTCCTGCTTGACGGCCAGGATCTGCGCCGGGTGCATGGAAAAGCTGCGCAGGCCCAGTCCTAGCAGCAGGCGCGTCATGGTCACGTCGCCCGCCGTCTCACCGCACACACACACGCTTTTGCCCTGGCGCTCGCCCTCGGCGATCACATCGCCCACCAGGCGGAGCACGGCGGGGTGCAGCGGGTCGTACAGGTGCGCCACGGCCTCGTCAGCACGGTCGATGGCCAGGGTGTACTGGATCAGGTCGTTGGTGCCGATGGACAAGAAATCGAAGTATTTGAGGAAGGTGCGCACCATGAGCGCGGCGGCGGGCACCTCGATCATGGCGCCCAGCTGCACCGGGCCGTAGGGCTCGCCACGCGCGTCTAGCTCACCCCGCGCCAGATCGACCTGAGCGAGCGTCTGCTGGATCTCGTGCGTGTGCGCGAGCATGGGGAACAGCAGGTTGACCTTGCCATGCGCCGCGGCGCGCAGCACGGCGCGCAGCTGGGTGCGGAACATGGCCGGGTCGGCCAGGCTCCAGCGGATGGCACGCAGCCCCAGCGCGGGGTTGAGGTAGTTGTCCTTGTGGGCCTTGTTATCCAGCGGCTTGTCGGCGCCCACGTCGATGGTGCGGATGGTGACCGGCAGGCCCTGCATGCCGTCGATGGCCTCGCAATAGGCACGGTACTGCTCGTCCTCGCCGGGCAGGTTGCCGCTTTTGCCCATGAACAGAAATTCGCTGCGGAACAGGCCCACACCCACGGCGCCCGCGCGCACGGCAGCGGCGGCGTCGCCGGGCTGTTCGATGTTGGCCAGCAGCTCGATCTTGTGACCGTCGATGGTGATGGCGGGGGTGTGGCGCAGGCGCGCCAGGCGCTCACGCTCCAGCTCGACCTGGCGCTGGCGAAAACCGTATTCGGCCAGGATGATGGGCGAGGGATCGACAATGACCACGCCCGCATCGCCGTCGATGATGACCCAGTCGTCCTGCCGCACCAGCTGGCTGGCGGCGCGCGCACCCACCACGGCAGGGATGTCCATGCTGCGCGCGACGATGGCCGTGTGGCTGGTCTTGCCGCCCACGTCAGTGACAAAGCCCGCGAACACGCTTTGCTTGAACTGCAGCATGTCGGCGGGTGAGAGGTCGTGCGCCACCAGCACCAGGGGCACGTCCACCGTGTCGTCCAGCAGCAGGTCTTGCTGCAGGCCCAGTTGCTTGTGGCGGCGCGGGCTGCTGGCCGGTGGCGCCACCGGGCTGGCCACGCCCTTCATGTGGCGCAGGATGCGCTCGACCACCTGCTCCAGGTCGGCCTTGCGTTCGCGCAGGTACTCGTCCTCCATCTCGTCGAACTGGCGCGCAATCACTTCGAGCTGGGTGGTGAGCGCCCACTCGGCGTTGTACAGGCGCTCGGTGATCCAGTGCTTGACGCCGCCGGTGAGTGCCTCGTCCTGCAGCAGCATCAGGTGCACATCCAGCAGCGCAGTCAGCTCGTGGGGCGCGTCGGCGGGCATGTCGGTCTGCAGGCGCTGCAGCTCCTCGACCACCGCATTGCGGCCCTGGCGCACGCGCTCGATCTCACCTTCGACCTGGGAGGGTTCGACAAAGTAATGCGCCACATCCACCCGGCTGGACGCCACCAGCACGGCCCGGCCAATGGCAATGCCGCGTGCAACTGCGAGGCCGTGGACGGAGAAGGTCATGGTGGTGCGATCAAAGGTTCGGCGGGGTCAGGGCACAGGCGAGATGAGCAGGCTTATTCACCCTCGCCAAACTTGTCGGCAATGAGCGCCAGCAGGGCGTCCATCGCCTCTTGCTCGCGGTCGCCGTTGGTTTCCAGCTCCACTTCGGAGCCGAGGCCGGCGGCCAACATCATCACGCCCATGATGCTCTTGGCGTTGATGCGGCGCTCTCCCTTGCTCATGAAAACGTCACATGGAAAGCTGCCGGCCAGCTTGGTGAGCTTGGCCGACGCGCGGGCATGCAGGCCCAGTTTATTGCTGATGGTCGTACGGGTCTTGATCATGTCGGTTACGGCGGTTCTGGTTCTGCGGCGCGGAAATGGCCACCTGCATCACCCCTTGGGTGCCTCCCACCACGGCGCGGCTCACCACGGAATCGAGCGACTCGGCCCGGTAGCTCACGGCGCGCAACAGCATGGGCAAATTGACGCCCGTCACCAGGCGCGAGCGCACGCCATCGACCAGGCGCTGCGCCACATTGCAGGGTGTAGCGCCGAACACATCGGTCAGCACCAGGGTGGTGTCGGTGCCCAGCTGGTCCAGCATGATGCGCGCCTGGGCCAGCGATTCTTCGGGGGGTTGGTTGGGCTGCACATCGAGCGCAGCCACGCTGCTGCCGCAGTCGGCAAACACGTGCAGCGCGCATTCGCGC
This sequence comes from Acidovorax sp. FG48, assembly GCF_057809085.1. Lineage (NCBI taxonomy): Bacteria > Pseudomonadati > Pseudomonadota > Betaproteobacteria > Burkholderiales > Comamonadaceae > Acidovorax > Acidovorax sp. FG48. The sequence continues at coordinate 14,008 of NZ_JBMDJH010000032.1, forward strand.
AGCGCATGGGCCAGCGGGGCGTGGGCAATGATGAGGATGCTGGTGGGGCTCATGGTCACGACTCACGCCACGCGGAGATCAACGACGGGCCAGTCATGCAGAGGCGGCCGGTGGTTGCATTGGTGGTTGCGCAAGTGTTCATGGTGTGGGGGTTGTCAGCACATTATGGCGCCGCCCCCGAAGCAGGAACCACGCGTAGGCGCCGGCGTTGCATGCCAGGTACACCGCCATGGCCGCCTGGAACGCGGGCACGGTGGCCAACCCTGCGGCCGCAAACGCGTCCACCGCCAGCCCGATGCCCCACTGCACCACAAACACGCCCACAAAAATCACCAGGTTGTAGGCCGACAGTGCGCGCCCTGCCAGCGCCTGCGGAAACGCCATGGCCACGGCGGGCTGCGACAGCGACACGAAGGTGCATGACACGCAGAACAGCGCCCAGGCGCCTCCCCCAGCCTGGGGCCCGGCCAGGATGATGCCCAGCAGAACCACCGAACACATCGGCAAGCCCATGGCCATCAGCCGGTCGGCCCCAAACCCCTTGCGCAGCAGCCAGGGGTTGACCATGCCCCAGGTCCAGAAGGTGCACAGCATCGAAACGTTGATCCAGAACAGGCCTGTGGCCGACTCCAGCGCGGTGTAGCCCGCCACACGCTGCATCCACGGCCCGGCCCACAGCGTCTGCATGGCCACCATGCCGCCATAGCAGAAGAACCCCAGCGGCGCGAGGCGCTGGAAATAGGGGTGCCGCCACACCACGCCATAGCCCTGGGGCACGGCCTCTGCAGCGCCGGACGCGGTCTTCGCCTGCCCCGCCGGGCCCCACCCCGGCACCCACAGGGCAATCACGACCATCGACAGCGCGATCAATACCGCCAGCCCCCAGAACAGCGGGCGCCAGCCCACCAGCGGCAAGGCCCATTGCACCGGCAGCGTGGAGGCCACCATGCCGAGCGAGCCCGTCATCAACATCCACGAATTCGCCCGCATCTGCGCCACCGGCTCCAGCCACCGGCGGTAGCCGGTGAGCGGCGCCATCAGGCAGGCACTGACGCCCGCACCGCACAACACGCGCCCGGCCAGCAGCCCCGAAAACCCTGCGGCCGCCGAAAACACCAGGCTGCCCACCACGGCCACGCCCAGAAAACCCAGTGCGACCTTCTTGGGCCCGTGCCGGTCCAGCCAGGTGCCCAGCGGCAACTGCGTGGCCGAAAAGCCCAGGAAGTAGCCTCCCGCCAGCAGCCCCAGATCCCGCGCGTGCAGCGAGAACTCCTGGGCCAGCGTGGGCGCCAGGGTGGCCGTGACGGCACGCACCAGCGCCGACAAGAAGTAGGCAAAGGCAAACGCCAGAAAGACGATGACGGCCGCCCGCCGTGGCAATACGCCGCCGCTGCCGCTCATCGTCATGGCAGCGCCAGGCCGGCGAACAACTGGTCGGCCACCTCCGGCCGGGGCTTGGCGGTGTAGACCACAGCGTGGTACAGCCGCACCTGCGGCCCTGCGGCGCGTGCAAACCACACGGCCTGCGCCACCACTGCACTGCCATCGGGCCGCTGCCCCTGCGCCACAGTGCGCACCGACTGCGGCAGGGGCATGGTGCCGCGCGGCGCGTAGGGCACGTCTTTGGCGCCCGCTTCGGCCCCTGCCCCCAGGCGCGCCAGCATCGCTGCCCGCCAATGGGTGAGCGCGGCGCCCACCTGGGCGGGGTCGGCCAACGCGGCGTGGGACACGGCAAAGGTGGCGCCATCGGCGTCACAGCCCACCATGGACAGCTCCACCGGGGCACCGGCCAGCTCCACCGTGCGGGTGGCCTGGTCGGGCTTGCACGGCAGGGTGATGGTCAAATCCGCTTCGGGCAGCGGCACGGTCCGCCAGTTCAGGGCGGGGCTGCAGCCCGCAATTAGCAGGGCGGCAGCCCCGGTCAATGTCCATTTCATCGGGGCATTATCGGCAGAGTCCCCCATGCTGCTTCTGCGCCGCGTTTGGGGGCGAACTTTTCCCCGCAATTTGAGTCCAGCCAGGGGGTTGCAGGGACTGCTGACACGGCACACAGGCGGCTCCGGCACAATGTGGGGTGGGGCACAGGCCCCGTGTTTCTTTTGGGATGGGTGGTGAAGTCATGGCGATCAAGCAATGGGCAGCAGGTGTGGCGGTGGCAGCGTTTGCTGCCGTGGGCGCCTATGTGTACCTGGACACGGGCCGCGCCGAAGCGCCCGCATCGACCTTTGTGCTGCTGGACGGCTCCAGCAAATCCACCGCCGACCTGAAAGGCAAGGTCACCCTGGTCAACTTCTGGGCCACGAGCTGCACCACCTGCGTGGCCGAGATGCCCGAGATCATTGCGACTTACAACAAGTACAACAGCAAGGGTTTTGACACCCTGGCCGTGGCCATGAGCTACGACCCGCCCAGCTACGTGGTGAACTTTGCCGAGACACGCAAGCTGCCCTTCCAGGTGGCCATCGACAACACCGGCAAAGTGGCCAAGGCCTGGGGCGATGTGCAACTGACGCCCTCCACCTTCATCGTGAACAAGCGGGGCGAGATCGTGAAGACCTATGTGGGCGCCCCCAATTTCCCGGAGCTGCACCAGCTGATCGAGAAGCTGCTGGCAGAAACCTGAGCTGCGCGGCGGACACACCGCCCTCACACGAACCAGAGCCCGTTCAGGGCATAAAAAAGGCCAATTTCGAGAGAAATTGGCCTTTTGCGCTCGTGGATCATGCCCTGCATGCTACGTAAAACATAGCAACGCATTTCCCCACCGTCTGTTTTACTTCGCGCGGAAGCTGTCGTGGCAGGCCTTGCAAGTGCCTGCAGTGGCCCCAAAGGCGGTCTTGAGGTTGTCCAGGTTGCCCGTCTTGGCGGCGGCGGCAAGTTTCACGGTCTCGGCCTCCAGCTTCTCGGAATGTTCCTTGAACTTGGCCTGCTCGGTCCAGATTTCTGGCAGCGCCTTGTTGGGCGCGCCCTTGTCGGTGCCGGGGCCAAAACCGGCCCAAGGCAGCTTGGCCATCTGGGCCACGATGTCGGCGTTCTCCTGTGCCACCTTGGCATCGAACGGCGCGCGGCCGTTGGCCATGGCGCCCAGGCGTCCGAAATGCTGGCCCATCACGAACAGCGCGCTCTGGCGGTATTTGATGGCGTCTTCGGCTTTGGCAAATTGGGCGGAGGCGGGGGCGGACAGGGTCAGAGCCGCAGCCGCCAGGGTCAACGCAGCAAGTGCTTTCATCGGAACTTCCTTTTTCGTGGGTGGAACAGAATGGTGCCTTCCAAGCCTGCGCAGTATGCCGGTTTGGGCGCTGTTGTGCTGTGGCGGGGTGGTTACAGCCCGGGCCGCCCTGTCGCACAATGCCGCTGGCACCTCCGCCCCCATCACTCTGGCACAAAGCCCTGACCACCATGACGCAGCACACCGTACGCATCTGGGACCTTCCAACCCGCATTTTTCACTGGGCGCTGGCCGCCTGCATCGTGGGACTGGTCATCACGGCCAATGTGGGGGGAAACGCCATGGTCTGGCATTTCCGCCTGGGCTACACGGTGCTGGCGCTGCTGGTGTTCCGGCTGGTCTGGGGATTGGTGGGGGGGCGCTGGTCGCGTTTTTCGGCGTTTCTGTACTCGCCCGCGCGGCTGGTGCAGTACCTGCGTGGCGCGCCCCACCCGGAGGACAGCATTGGACACAGCCCGCTGGGAGCGCTGGCCGTGTTCGTGCTGCTGGCCGTGCTGGTAGCCCAGGTGGGCACCGGCCTGCTGAGCGACGATGAGATCGCCTTCGCCGGGCCCTTGACCCAATATGTCTCCAACGCCGTCGTGGGGTTGGCCACGAACTACCACAAGGACATCGGTCAGTTCCTGGTGCTGTCGCTGGTGGGCCTGCATGTGCTGGCCATCATCTTCTATGTGCGCGTGCGCAAGCAGCAACTCGTCCGCCCCATGCTGGACGGTGACAAGACGCTGCCCGAGGCGGCAGCACCATCGCGGGATGACGCCCTCAGCCGCATCGCGGCCTTGGTGGTGTTGGCCCTGAGCGCTGGCGTGGCGTGGTGGGTGTCGTCGCTGGCGGCGCCGGCGTTCTGAACGAAGTCGCTACACTGGCGGCTCTTTTGTTTGCATGCCTTGCGCTTTGGACAAGCCCTCCATCTCCCTGAGAACCCCCTCCTCGCCCGCCGAGTGGGACGCGGTCCGAGACATCTTTCGCGAGTACGCCAGCACACTCGGTGTTGACTTGTGCTTTCAGGACTTTGAGTCCGAACTGGCACAACTGCCGGGCGACTACGCCGAACCCCGTGGCGCCCTGCTGATCGCCGAAGTGGAAGGCGCCTTGGCAGGCTGTTGTGCCCTGCGCCCGCTGGACAACGCCGATTACCCCAACGCCAGCGAGATGAAGCGGCTGTATGTGCGCAAGGCGTTCCGTGGCTTTGGCCTGGGCCGCGAGCTGGCCGAAGCCATGCTGGACCGGGCGCGGCAGGCCGGGTACGCCTGCGTATTGCTCGACACTCTGGACGATATGGAGTCAGCCCGCGCGCTGTACACCGATCTGGGCTTTGAAGAAATCCCGCCCTACTATCACAACCCCATACCCGGGGCGCATTACCTCAAGGTCGATATTTTTTGACCATTTGAGGCGCTAGCGCAGGATTTACATGCGCTAGCAGCTATCGATTCAATAGCAATCAGTGGCGCGTCACGCCGCCTTGGCCTGGGCCAGCAGGGTGTCAGCGTCGCTCACTTCAAACTTGCCTGGCGCTTCGACGTTGAGCGTCACCACCTTGCCATCGCGCACCAGCATCGAATAGCGGTTGCTGCGCAGGCCCATGCCCTTCGAGGTCAGGTCCAGAGTCAGGCCGGTGGCTTGTGCGAAGGCGGCGCTGCCGTCGCCCAGCATGCGCACTTTGCCATCGGTCTTCTGGTCGCGGGCCCAGGCACCCATCACGAACGCGTCGTTCACGCTCACACACCAGATCTCGTCCACACCGGCCGCCTTGAACTCGGCAGCCTTCTCCACATAGCCGGGCACATGCTTGGCCGAGCAGGTGGGCGTGAAGGCACCAGGCAGGGCAAACAGCGCAATCGTCTTGCCGGCCGTGGCCTTGTCGACCGCCACGGGGTTTGGACCGATGCTGCAACCTTCGCCCTCGACTTCGGAATATTCCATCAGCGTGGCTGCGGGCAGGGTGTCACCGACTTTGATCATTGTTTTCTCCTTGGGATGTTGGGATGGGGGTGTTGAAACCCGAGAACGCCATGCCTTGCAAAACTCCTTCTGGACACGGCCTGTGCACCGTTCGCATCAAAAGGAGGCCCACAAAGCAAAACGACCCACATTGTGGGTCGTTTTGAAGGGCCTTGCCGCCCAGGGGTTTGCGCCCCCGGAGCAGGCTTGGAAAGCTGATTACAGCAGACCGGCCTTTTGCACCAAGCGGGTAGCCACCCAGTTCTTGGTCTTGGAGAGCGGACGGCTCTCGGTGATTTCGATCACGTCGCCCAGCTTGTACTCGCCCTTTTCGTCGTGGGCGTGGTACTTGCTCGACTTCGCAACGATCTTGCCGTAGAGCTCGTGCTTCACACGACGCTCGACCAGCACGGTCACAGTCTTTTGACGCTTGTCGCTGACCACCTTGCCAATCAAGGTGCGCTTGAGGGATTTTTTAGGTTCCGTCATATGGGCTCCTTACTTGGCGGCTTGCTTTTCAGCAAGGATGGTCTTGGCACGTGCGATATCGCGGCGGGTGGTGCGCAGCGTGTTGGTGTTACCCAGTTGCTGCGTAGCCTTTTGCATGCGCAGGCCGAAGTGGGCCTTTTGCAGCGCCTTGATTTCGGCTTCGATGCCAGCAACGTCTTTTTGGCGCAGTTCAGTAGCTTTGGTCATTTTCATGGTCTCCTGAATTACGCGCCGAGGTGACGGCTGACGAACGTGGTGCGCAGCGGCAGCTTGGCAGCAGCCAGGCGGAACGCTTCGCGGGCCAGTTCTTCGGGCACACCAACGATTTCGAACACGATCTTGCCGGGCTGGATTTCAGCCACGTAGTACTCGGGGTTGCCCTTACCGTTACCCATACGCACTTCTGCGGGCTTGGTAGAGATTGGCTTGTCCGGGAACACGCGGATCCAGATACGGCCGCCACGCTTGACGTGACGGGAAATCGCACGGCGTGCAGCTTCGATCTGGCGGGCCGTCAGACGGCCACGATCGGTGCACTTCAGACCGAAATCACCGAAGGCAACGGAGGCACCCCGCGTTGCGACGCCAGTGTTACGGCCCTTTTGCTCCTTGCGGTATTTACGGCGAGCAGGTTGCAGCATCTTTATTCTCCTTTACCGTCCGCTGCTGTAGCGGGCGCGGCGACCTTGCGTACGCGCTTAACGGCATTGTTATCAGCGCCACCAGCTTCCGCTGGCTTGTCGCTGCCGTCGGCCGGAGCGGTGTTGCCACCGACAGGACGACGTGGGCCACGGCCGGCGCCTGGGCGATCGCCACCTGGGCGGCCGTCACGGCGTGGACCGCGTGGGCGGCGCTCTTCGTCTGGACGAGGCGTTTCCACGGCTGGCAGGTCGTTACGACCCAGCGTGTCACCCTTGTAGACCCAGACCTTGACGCCGATCACACCGTAGGTGGTCTTGGCTTCAGAGGTGCCGTAGTCGATGTCCGCACGCAGCGTATGAAGTGGCACGCGGCCTTCACGGTACCACTCGCAGCGAGCGATTTCGATACCGTTCAGACGACCGGACGACATGATCTTGATGCCCTGGGCACCCAGACGCATGGCGTTCTGCATGGCGCGCTTCATGGCGCGGCGGAACATGATCCGCTTTTCGAGCTGTTGCGTGATGCTGTCGGCGATCAGCTTGGCATCGATTTCAGGCTTGCGCACTTCTTCGATGTTCACTGCGACGGGCACGCCCAGACGCGACGCGAGTTCCTTCTTCAGGTTCTCGATGTCTTCGCCCTTCTTGCCGATCACCACACCAGGACGTGCCGAGTAAATGGTGATGCGGGCGTTCTTGGCAGGACGCTCGATCAGGATGCGCGACACAGCCGCGTTCTTGAGCTTGGCCTTCAGGTACTCACGCACCTTGATGTCTTCGGCCAGCATGCCCGCGAAGTCGCGGTTGCTGGCGTACCAACGGCTGGACCAGTTGCGGCTGACCGCAAGGCGGAAGCCGGTAGGATGGATTTTCTGTCCCATAGTCTTCCCGAGCCTTTAGTTGCCAACCGTCACGTACACATGGCACGTGGGCTTGCTGATGCGGTTGCCGCGGCCTTTGGCGCGCGCGGTGAAGCGCTTGAGCGTGGTGCCTTGTTCGACGTAGATGGTCTTGACCTTCAGTTCGTCGATGTCAGCGCCATCGTTGTGTTCGGCGTTGGCGATGGCCGACTCCAGAACCTTCTTGACAATTCCCGCAGCTTTTTTCTGCGTGAAGTTCAGGATGTTCAGAGCCTGGTCCACTTTCTTGCCGCGGATCAGATCGGCGACCAGACGGCCCTTGTCGACCGACAGACGGACGCCCCGGAGGACTGCACGTGTTTCAGACATGGTCGTTCCTTACTTCTTCGCTTTTTTGTCAGCGGGGTGACCCTTGAAGGTGCGCGTCAGGGCGAATTCGCCCAGCTTGTGGCCCACCATCTGGTCGGTGACATAGACCGGCACGTGTTGCTTGCCGTTGTGCACGGCGATGGTCAGACCGATGAACTCGGGCAGAACCATGGAGCGACGCGACCAGGTCTTGACTGGTTTTTTGTCCTTGGTGGCAACGGCCTTTTCGACCTTGGCCAGCAAGTGATGGTCAACAAATGGACCCTTTTTGAGAGAGCGAGTCATCTGTTACCCCTTACTTCTTGCGACGCGACACGATCATGATCTGTGTGCGCTTGTTGTTACGGGTGCGATAACCCTTGGTCAGATTGCCCCAAGGATCGACTGCATGGCGGCCTTCGCCGGTGCGGCCTTCGCCACCACCGTGAGGGTGATCCACCGGGTTCATGGCCACGCCGCGAACCGTAGGACGAATACCCATCCAGCGCTTCACACCGGCCTTGCCCAGTTGGCGCAGGCTGTGTTCTTCGTTGGCCACTTCACCAATGGTGGCGCGGCATTCGATGTGGATCTTGCGCACTTCGCCGGAACGCATACGCACCTGGGCGTACACGCCTTCACGCGCGAGCAGCGTTGCCGAAGCACCCGCCGAGCGGGCGATCTGAGCACCGGCACCGGGCTTGAGCTCGATGCAGTGGATGGTCGAACCCACGGGGATGTTGCGGATAGGCAGCGTGTTGCCAGCGCGGATCGGGGCTTCCGAACCCGACAGCAGGGTTGCGCCCACTTCCAGGTTGCGGGGAGCGATGATGTAGCGACGCTCGCCGTCGGCATAGCACACCAGAGCGATGTGGGCCGTACGGTTGGGGTCGTACTCGATGCGCTCAACCTTGGCCGGAATGCCGTCCTTGTTGCGCTTGAAGTCCACCACACGGTAGTGGTGCTTGTGGCCACCGCCCTTGTGACGGGTGGTGATGTGACCGTTGTTGTTACGGCCGGCCTTCTGGAATTGTGGCTCCAGCAGGGGGGCGTAAGCTTCACCCTTGTACAGGTGGTCACGCGTGACCTTCACCACGGCACGTTGGCCGGGCGAGGTAGGTTTCATCTTAACGACAGCCATGATTACGCGGCCTCCCCGGAGAGGTTCAGCTCTTGACCTGGCTGCAGCGTGACGTATGCCTTGCGAACATTGTCGCGGCGGCCGACAGTCTTGCCGAAACGCTTGGTCTTGCCTTTGGTGTTCACCACAGAAACGCCCTTGACTTCCACCTTGAACATCAATTCCACAGCGGCCTTGATTTCGGGCTTGGTAGCGTTCTGCAGCACCTTGAACGTCACTGCATTGGACTTCTCGGCAACCATGGTGGCCTTTTCGGACACGATGGGAGCGACCAGAACTTGCATCAGACGACCTTCGTCAAACTTGAGTGTGCTCATGCGAACATCTCCTTGAGTTTGTCGATTGCACCCTTGGTGACGAGCACTTTCTTGAAACGCACCAGCGACACGGGATCGGCGTAACGGGGCTCAACGACGAGCACGTTCACCAGATTGCGCGAGGCCAGGTACAGGTTTTCGTCCACTTCGTCGGCAATCACCATCACCGATTGCAGGTTCATCGCCTTGAACTTGTCGGCCAGGACCTTGGTCTTGGGGGAGTCAAGCTTCAGCGAGTCGACCACAGCCAGACGACCTTCGCGGGCCAGCTGCGACAAGATGGCAGACATACCGGCGCGGTACATCTTCTTGTTGATCTTCTGCGTGAAATTTTCGTCAGGCATGTTCGGGAAAATCCGACCGCCCCCGCGCCACAGTGGCGAGGAAGTCATACCTGCACGTGCGTTACCCGTACCCTTTTGCTTGAAAGGCTTCTTGGTCGAGTGACGGACTTGCTCGCGGTCCTTCTGGGCGCGAGTGCCTTGGCGTGCGTTGGCCTGGTAGGCCACCACGATCTGGTGCACCAGATCTTCGTTGTATTCACGACCGAACACGGTTTCGGGAACATCCAGCTTGGATGCGCCTTGGCCTTGGTCATTCAGGAGTTCGAGCTGCATTAGTTCGCTCCTTTGGAGGCTTTGGCCTTGATGGCGGGACGCACGGTCACGAACCCACCCTTGGAGCCCGGAATCGCGCCCTTGATCAAGAGCAGTTGACGCGCTTCGTCGATGCGGATGACATCGAGGTTTTGCGTGGTCTTGGTGACATCGCCGAGGTGGCCCGTCATGCGCTTGCCGGGGAACACGCGACCGGGGTCTTGTGCCATACCGATCGAGCCAGGCACGTTGTGCGAACGGCTGTTACCGTGCGACGCGCGCTGCGAGCTCATGTTGTGACGCTTGATGGTACCGGCGTAGCCCTTACCGATGGAGGTGCCTTGCACGTCGACCTTTTGACCCACGGCAAACACATCAGCCACAGGCACTGCAGCACCCGCGGCGTACTTGCCGGCGGTTTCTGCGGTCACGCGGAATTCCTGGATGATTTCACCGGCTTCCACACCTGCCTTGGCAAGGTGGCCGGCTTCTGGCTTGGTCACGCGCGATGCTTTGCGCGAACCGAACGTGACCTGCAGGGCCACGTAGCCATCGTTCTCTTGGGTTTTGACCTGGGTAACGCGGTTGTTGGACACATCCACCACCGTGACAGGCACTGCGTCCCCATCATCGGTGAACAGACGCATCATGCCCACTTTGCGACCCAGCAACCCGAGGGAGTTGCTCAGACTCATTTGTTTCTCCAAAACTTCCACCGCCGCAACTTCAATTGGCCACGGCGTTGCACTCGCGTGCATGAAAGAGGGTTATTAAAACTCCACCCACCGACGCGCGAAAACGCACGCAAATTAGGCGAAGCCCTAAAGTATAACGCGAACCGCTTTTTCAAGCAAGTTCGCGTTATGTCAGTCACCACAAGGCGGAGGAGCCCGCCTTGCAGCAGCTACGGCTACATCACTGCAGCTTGATTTCGACGTCCACGCCAGCGGGCAGGTCGAGCTTCATCAGGGCGTCCACGGTCTTGTCCGTAGGGTCCACGATGTCCATCAGACGCTGGTGCGTGCGGATTTCGAGCTGGTCGCGGCTGGTCTTGTTGACGTGGGGCGAACGCAGGATGTCGAAACGCTTCATGCGCGTCGGCAGGGGCACGGGGCCCTTGACGATGGCGCCGGTGCGCTTGGCGGTGTCAACGATCTCGGCAGCGGACTGGTCGATCAGCTTGTAGTCAAACGCCTTCAGGCGGATGCGGATTTTTTGCTTGGACATGGCAAGTTCCTTTTCTGCTTATGAATTAAGCAATGATCTTGGCCACGACGCCAGCGCCCACGGTGCGGCCGCCTTCGCG
>NZ_JBMDJH010000033.1:0-23817 GCF_057809085.1 Acidovorax sp. FG48
ACAAAGTGACCCCACTTACACTGGGGACTGGCGCACTTCGTTGTTGAAACCGCCAGCCAAATTGGCACTAAGCGTTAGTGCAATATGTCATCAATGCTATCAAAAAAGTAGCTGCTGTGCCTGCGCAGCACCGTGCCACGCATTTTTAGCAGGAGGGCGCAACAGCGCCCGCCAGCTGTTACACCTGCATGTTCATGATGTCGGTGTATGCCTGCACCATGCGGTTGCGCACGTGCAAGGTGGCTTGAAAACCGATTTGCGCCTTCTGGATGGCCACCATGGTTTCTTCCAGGCTCACGGAGGGGTTTTCCATTTGCACCTCCCTTTGCATCTCTGAAGACTTGTTCTGAGCGGCACTCACCGACTGCAACGCGCCCTTGAGCGCGCCAGAGAAGCCGACTTCATTGCCCGTGGTTTGCGGCGCTGCGGCACGGCGCGCGACGCCAGCGCCCGTCAGCGGGGCAGTTGAGCTGGAGATGCGAAGGTCCATGGCGGTATCCGTAGGGGAATGGCGGTATGCTGCGTATCCTAGCTACCGGCCCAGGATGCATCGCGCTGAATAGATGGCCAAACGGACGGCTTATCAAGCGAACATTGTGGGGGCGTGACCGAATAATCGACCCCACGCTAGGTCTGTTGCAGGGCCTGCTTTAATGGAAAGCAAGATGTCTGCTGTTGCTGAAGTCCCTCTCAATCCGCTCCCGACGCCGGCCAGCCCCAACTGGCTGCAGCGGCTGTCCGCCCTCGACCGGGCACAGCGCATGCGGCTGGGTGCGGGCGTGGCGCTGCTGGTGGCTGCTGCCGTTGCGGCCGTCGTGATGGGGCGCCAGCCCGACTACCGGGTGCTGTTTTCCAACCTGGGCGACAAGGATGGCGGGGCCGTGGTGGCCCAGTTGTCCCAGATGAACGTCCCCTACAAGTATTCCGAGGGTGGCGGCGCCATCCTGATTCCTGCAGAGCGCGTGCACGATGTACGTTTGCGGCTGGCCACGCAGGGTTTGCCCAAGGGCTCCGTCGCGGGTTTTGAACTGATGGAGTCCAACAAATTCGGGATGACGCAGTTTCAGGAGCGTCTGAACTTCCAGCGCGGGTTGGAAGGGGAACTCACCCGGTCCATCCAGGCACTGTCGTCGGTGCAAAGCGCTCGTGTGCACCTGGCCTTGCCCAACCAGAACGGCTTTTTCCGTGAGCAGCAAAAGCCTTCGGCCTCGGTGTTGGTGAGTCTGCATCCCGGGCGCATTCTGGATCGCGCGCAGCTCGCGGGCATCGTGCATCTGGTGGCCTCCAGCGTTCCTGAGCTGGCACCGTCCGCCGTGAGCGTGCTGGACGACACGGGCAAACTGCTCTCCCAGTCGCCCGACAGCACGGCCGGCGCTGAAATCAATGCCCAGCAGTTGCTGTACGTGCAGCAACTAGAGCAGCAGTATTCCCGCCGCATCATGGACATCCTGGAACCTGTGGTCGGCCGCGACAACGTCAAGGCGCAGGTCACAGCCGAGGTGGATTTCTCGCAGACCGAATCCACCTCCGAGCAGTTCCGCCCCAACCAGACGCCGGATTCGAGTGCTGTGCGCAGTCAGCAGGTGCTGGAGAGTCGCGGCAGCTCGACAAAGACAGCCACGGGCGTACCCGGCGCTGTCGCCAACCAGCCTCCCGCTCCCTCTGCCGCTCCCATCAACGGTGCCAACCCCGCGCCCAACGCAGGCGGTCAGCAGGGGACGGAGGAGCAGACCAACAAGCGCGAGTCCACCACTAACTACGAAGTGGACAAGACCGTCAAGGTGGTCCGTGGCAGCACCGGTGCCGTCAAGCGGCTGAGCGCTGCTGTGGTGGTCAATTACCAGTCGGCCGAGGACAAGGGCAAGACCGTGACCAAGGCGCTCACGCCCGAGCAGATCGAGCAGATGACCGCTCTGGTGCGTGAAACCATTGGCTTCAATCGGGAGCGTGGAGACTCGGTGAATCTGATGAATACACCGTTCCAGGTGACTGCGGTGCCAACGACGGACACCCCGCTGTGGAAGCAACCTGAGGTGGTGGACTTGGCCAAGACCTTTGCCTGGCCGGTGGGTGCAGTTCTGTTCGCTGCGCTGGTTCTGATGGGGCTGGTGCGTCCCGCGCTCAAGGGCTCCGCGCCTGCCAAGGCCACGGCCGCCAAGCCGGTGGCGGGTGGCCAGCTTGACGCCCTGGAGGCCGAGACGCCCGAGCGCCCAGCCTTGGCCGCGCCCAGCCGCAAAGACGAAGTGTTGCCTGCGACCCCGGAACAGCTGCGCCTGGAAGACGCCCGCGTGCTGGCCAAGGAGAACCCGGTCGCCGTGGCGAACATTCTCAAGACGTGGCTGAACGGCGATCCCGCCTGACCCCCATTCTGGACGACAACCATGGACGAGCAAGGACTCAACGACGCCGCCATCATGCTGATGTCACTTGGCGAGGAGGAGGCGGCAGAAGTCTTCAAGCACTTCTCGCCCAAGGAAGTGCAGAAACTCGGCGAGACCATCGCGCGCATGCGCACGGTGTCGCGCGAGAAGGTGGACGAGGTCATCAACAAGTTCTCCAACGCGGCGGCGGCACAGAGCCTGCTGGTGTCGGATACAGGCAATTATGTGCGCGCCGTGCTCAAGCGCGCGCTGGGCGAAGACAAGGCCGGATTGCTCATCGACCGCATCTTGCAGGGCGGCGATGTCTCCGGCATCGAGAGCCTCAAGTGGATGGACCCGCTGTCGGTGGCTGAGCTGTTGCGCAACGAGCATCCACAGATCGTTGCCGCCATCCTGGTCCATCTGGACAGCGACCAGGCCTCGGGCATCCTGATGCACCTCACAGATCGCCAGCGCAGCGAAATTTTGCTGCGCGTGGCCACGTTGGAGGGCATTCAGCCCACAGCTCTCAAGGACCTGAACGAGGTGTTGTTCAAGGTGCTGGCCGGTGGTGACAAGATCCGCAAGAGCTCGCTGGGCGGCGTCAAGGCGGCTGCCGAAATCATCAACCTGCTGGGCGGCAACATGGATGCTGTGGTGCTCGAGTCCATTCGAGGCTACGACCCCGACCTGGCCCAGAAGATCATGGACAAGATGTTCGTGTTCGAGGACGTTCTCAAGCTCGACGACAAGGCCATCCAGACGGTGCTCAAGGAAGTGGCGTCCGAAACCCTCATCGTGGCCCTCAAGGGGGCTGTGCCCGAACTGCGCGAGAAATTCCTGTCCAACATGTCTTCGCGTGCGGCAGACGCATTGCGCGAAGACCTCGAATCGCGGGGTCCCATGCGGCTGTCCGAGGTCGAAGCGCAGCAGAAGGAAATCCTCAAGACGGTGCGTCGCCTGTCCGATGAAGGTCAGATCGTGATTGGAGGCGGTGGTGATGATGCCTTCGTCTAACCAGCGGTCGTATTCGCGGTTCATTCCCAGCGAGGAGGTCGGCGACTTCAAGCAATGGAAGTTTTCTGCCGTCGATGGCTCCGACCTGGTGGAGCCTGAGCCCGAACCGGAGCCGGTTGCGGAGCTGCCCGCAGAACTGGATGAAGCGGCGCAGCAGGCCCTCGTTCAGCAAGCCTGTGACGATGCGTATGCAGAGGGCTTCGCCCAGGGACAAGCGCAGACGGCGCTCGAATGGCAGCGCCGCATGGATGAATACATTGCCCAGCAGGGGCAGGAGGCGGCGCAGCGTTTGCAGAGCGTGCTGCAAACGCTCGATGCGAGCCTGATCGACATGCAGCAACAGATGGCGCAGCAGGTGCTGGAGCTTGCGTGCGACATCGCGCGCCAGGTGGTACGCCAGGAACTGTCGGTTAACCCCAATGCCTTGTTGCCCGTGGTGCGAGAGGCTGTTGGCATGCTCGTGACCGAGGGGCGCCCTGCCACGGTGCGGCTCAATCCGGTAGACATGGAGGCCATGGCCGAACCCTTGCGCGAAGAGGTCAATGCACCGGGTGTGCAATGGATGGCGGATGCCGCCGTACCTCCAGGGGGCTGCCTGGTGGAGTCTGCGGGCACCGTCGTCGATGGCAGCATTGACAAGCGTTGGCAGCGTGCCATTGCATCCTTGGGGCTGCAGTTGCCTTGGGATGACGGAGCGGGTGGGGATGGTGATGACCATTGACACTCCTTCGGCCTGGACCCGGTTCATGGACGACGCGCGGGAGCGCGTGGCTGAAGGTGCGCCGCTGGAGACGCGCGGCACGCTCACTCGGTTGACGGGGCTGGTGCTGGAGGCCGTGGGCATCCGTGTGCCCGTGGGCTCGCAGTGCATGGTGCAAATGCCAGGGCATGCGCCGGTGTTGGCGGAAGTGGTCGGGTTTTCTGCCGACCGCGCATTTCTGATGCCTGCGGGCGACATCCATGGGCTGTCCAGTGGCGCCAGTGTGGTGCCGGCTGCACCGTACATCCCCATGCCCCGTTTGGGCGAGCCTCCCCGGCCTGTGCAGCGCGCCGGGGTGCTGCGTCTGCCCATGGGTGATGGATTGCTGGGGCGCGTGGTGGATGCCCAGGGCCTGCCTCTTGATCATGGCGGGCCGGTGCAGGATGTCGTGTCGGAGCCCATGGGGCGGCGGCAGATCAATGCCATGGACCGGGACCCGGTGCGTGAGCCTCTGGATACTGGTGTGCGCGCCATCAATGCCCTGCTGACCGTAGGGCGAGGTCAGCGCCTGGGGCTGTTTGCGGGCTCTGGGGTGGGCAAGAGTGTGTTGCTGGGCATGATGGCCCGCTACACCCGGGCCGATGTGATCGTGGTCGGACTCATCGGGGAGCGGGGCCGCGAGGTCAAGGAGTTCGTGGAAGATATTCTTGGTGAGGAAGGCCGCGCGCGATCGGTGGTGGTGGCGGCCCCCGCCGATGCGCCGCCTTTGTTGCGCATGCAGGGCGCCGCATACGCCACTGCCGTGGCCGAGCACTTCCGCGACAAAGGCCAGCACGTGCTGCTGCTCATGGATTCCCTCACCCGCTACGCGATGGCGCAACGAGAAATTGCACTGGCCATTGGCGAACCGCCTGCCACCAAGGGGTATCCGCCGTCCTGTTTTGCCAAGCTGCCCCAGCTAGTGGAGCGCAGCGGCAACGGCCTGCATGGCGTCGGCTCCATCACGGCGTTTTATACGGTGCTGTCGGAAGGCGATGACCAGCAGGACCCCATCGCGGATGCTGCCCGTGCCATTCTGGACGGGCACATTGTGCTGTCACGGGCTTTGGCAGAGACCGGGCATTTCCCGGCCATCGACATCGAGCAATCGGCGTCGCGGGTGATGCACAACGTGGTGTCTCGCGGGCATTTTGATCTGGCGCGGCGATTCCGTGCGGTGTATTCGCGCTACCAGAAGAGCAGGGACTTGGTGCAGGTAGGTGCTTACATGAGCGGCTCCGATCCGGCGTTAGACGAGGCCATTCGCCTGCAGCCGCAGATGGCGGGCTTTCTGCAGCAGGACATGTTTGAGGCAGCGTCGATGGACCAGAGCGTAGGCGCCATGGCCGCGGTGCTGGACCATTGACGGCCGGCAAGGTAAGCAGCCATGTCCAGTCTCAACGCCCTCTCCGTCGCGGTCGAAGTGGCTTCCCGCAAGCGGGACGATGCCCGCAAAGTTTTGCAGGACACGCTGGCTGCCGAGCAGGCGGCGCGTGCCCAGCTCTATCAGCTGGAAGACTACGCGCGCGAGACAGAGTCACGCTGGGGCATGAAAGCTGATACGGCCATGCAGCCCGAAGTGATGTACCACCACTACCAGTTCATGGACAGACTGGGCCATGCAGCCAGCATTCAGAACGGTGTGGTGGGTGATCAATCCACTCGGGTGCAAGCCGCGCAGCGCGCGCTGCTGGATGCCGAGCTTCGCTTAGCCAGCCTGCGCAAGGTGGTGGAGAAGAGGCGCAACGACTTTGCTCTGCAGCAGCAGCGCAGGGATCAAAAACAAACCGACGAGCGTGCCGCGTTGCAGTATCGCAATGCGGGCCAGGAGAATTGAACATGGAACCGACCAAAGTAGCTTCCGCGCAGGGCACCCAGCCCGCCCACGCCACCCGCGCGAAATCGTCGTCTCATCCGGCGACCGCGGAGGCTGGCGATCCCGCAGCGGGCGGTGGCTTTTTGGCTCTGCTGGCGGCGTTGGGGGGCGCGGTCGACGGTAATACGCTTGGTGAGAGTTCGGGTGACGCCCCCTTGTCTTCTACGGAAAATGACGTGGATGCATCCTCATCGTCGGCTGCGGGCGCAGCTGCCTGGGCAGCATGGCAAGGCCTGCTTGATCCCACGCAAAACCAGAACCAACCTAGTGCGGTCTATGGACAGTCTGCGTTGGTGGCGCCTCAATCTGCTAACTCGTTCCCGGGGAGCATCGCTGCGGTATTGGAGTCAGTCACTCAAGGACTGGTGGTTTCCCCGGGCAATGCGCTCAACGGCACTCAAGGACTTATAGTTTCTCCAGGCAATCCGCTCAATGATCTGTTGCTGGGCGAGATTCCCCAAGGTCTAGTTGCAGAGACAGCGAAATTGGACACGTCTGCAGACCTGAAGGAGCAACCTTCCCAAGGCACGTTGGGCGGGTTCGGACGTGCTTTCTCGCGCATGCAGGCTGCTAACGCTCAACGAGTCAGTGGTATTGGGGGAGCGGAGGTCTCCTTAGGTGCAGTCGCCTCGAGGGATGCGACTGGGCCGGCTAATAAGTTGCATGGATCGTCTTCTGCACTGTTGGCCTCCACGGGAGAACGGGCTTTGATGGGTGTACCTGCTGGAACCACGATAGAACGTTCGGGTATTGCTCAGTCAAGTTCCGTCGTCGGCATGGAGGTGGCAGCACCGCTCGCCGACAGCGTGGTTGCGATGGTCGGATCTGCTCAGGCAGCTGAGTCGCCAGCCGGCGGGCGTTCTCATGGAAACGGAGAGGGCGCAGGGACTGCCGGCGCCTGGTCTGAATGCGTGTCAGGGCCATCACCTTCGGACGCCGGTAGCTTCACCGATGCCACAGCGTTGGCTGACCCTAATGCTTTGGGGACGGAGGAGCAGGTGGCCGAGCAGGTGGCCTATTGGGTGAACCAGAAGACGCAGAACGCCGAGTTGACGCTGCAGCGCGACGGCCATCCCGTGGAGGTGTCGGTCTCTTTGTCGGGCAATGAGGCGCATGTGTCGTTCCGCAGCGACCAGCAGCAGACGCGGGAACTGCTGGACCAAAGCATGGCGCAGCTGAGTGATTTGTTGCGCAGCGAGGGTTTGGTACTGTCTGGCATGTCGGTAGGCACTTCGGCACATGGCAGTGAAGGTGGTAGCGAGACGGGGCAGCAGCGTCCCCGCGAAGGAGTGCGTCAGGCGCAGGTGGTGTCTGCTGTTCCAGCAGGTACCACCTCTCTGGCACGTGGTGGTGGGGCTTTGGACCGCGCGGTGGACATCTTCGTTTGATTTGCGGGGGCAGTCCCCTTCGCCATTCGCACGGGCGGCGAGCGCGGTGAATGCCATGGTTTTGGGCTTTTATTCTGGCTATTATTGGTTACACCCCCGACCAATAATGGGCTATCCGGTGGTACTCGCACTTTGACAGTGCCTGTTTCACCTGCTCCATACCGTAAGGAATTCCATCGTGTCAGCCAATACTCCCGCAGCAGCACCCGCCAAGAGCAAGAAGATGCTGTTGATCATCATCGGTGTGGTGGTGGCTGTGCTGGTGATTGGAGGGGGGGCGGCCGCATGGTTCATCTCCAGCCGGTCCCACGCCGCTGAAGACGAAGAGGGCGGTGGAGCACCTGCAGCGCACAAGGAGTCGCCCAAAGTCGCACCCACCTTCCTGCCCATGGAAAACATGGTGGTCAATCTGGCGGACCCAGGGGGGGATCGTTTTGCACAGATTGGCATCACCTTGGAGGTGGATGACGCCAAAACTGCAGAGCAGGTCAAGCAGTACCTGCCTTCGATTCGCAGCGGCATTTTGATGCTGGTGTCCCAGCGCTCTTCCTCGGAGCTGCTACAGCGCGAGGGCAAAGAGAAGCTGGCAAACGACATATTGCGTGAGGTCTCGCGACCCTTGGGCTACTCCGTGCCGTCGGAGCGCGAGCGTGCCAAGGCTGCAGCGGCTGCTGAACAGGACGGAGACGCGGAGGAGCGCCCCGCAGCGCGCAAGCGTGCCGAGCGCAATCCTGTGCGCAGGGTGCTCTTTTCGAGTTTCATCATCCAATGAGCCCACGGGTTAAGGACCAGCCATGAGTGATTCATTTCTTTCGCAGGAAGAGGTCGATGCCCTTCTGGAAGGGGTCACGGGGGAGAGCCAGAAGTCCGTCGAGGAAGTGGCGGAGGCGGGGGCCGTCCGCAATTATGACATTTCCAGCCAGGAGCGCATCGTCCGTGGCCGCATGCCGACGATGGAAATCGTCAACGAGCGGTTTGCGCGCAACTTCCGCATCGGCCTGTTCAACTTCATCCGACGCAGCCCGGAAATATCGGTGGGCACCGTGTCCGTTCAGCGCTACAGCGCGTTTTTGCGCGAGCTGGCGGTCCCTACCAATTTCAACATTGTCGCCATCCGGCCCTTGCGTGGCAGTGGGCTCATCGTGTGTGAACCCTCGCTGGTGTTCGGCATCATCGACACGCTGTATGGGGGTGTCGGCAAGTTCCAGACCCGGATCGAGGGGCGTGACTTTTCGCCCACGGAACAACGGGTCATCAACCGGCTGGTTGATGTGATCTGCGCTGAGTACAAGAAGGCATGGCAGGGCATCTACCCGCTGGAGCTGGAGTACCAGCGCTCGGAGATGCAGCCCCAGTTTGCCAACATCGCTACACCCAGCGAAATTGTGGTGTCCACGGCGTTCCAGCTGGAAATCGGAGACCTCTCCGGTGCGATCCATGTCTGCATGCCGTATGCCACGCTGGAGCCGATCCGCGATGTGCTGTATTCGTCCACACAGGGCGATTCCATCGAGGTCGATCGCCGCTGGGTGAACGTGCTCAAGCGCGAAATTCAGTCCGCAGAGGTCACGCTGGTGGCGGAGCTGGCCAAGGCCGATGCCACCGTGGAGCAATTGCTTGCGATGAAGCCTGGTGACTTCATCGAGCTGGATCGTGAGCCCCGCATCCGTGCGTCCATCGGAGGGGTTCCAATTTTTGAATGCCAGTATGGAACCCACAATTCCAAGTACGCCATCCGCATTGAAGAGTGCCTGCGTACGTCGGACATGAGCTGGCTGGGAGAGAAAAATGGCAACTGAAGAAGACAACAAGGATGCTGGTGCGGACGACCCGTTTGCGGGTTGGGCCGAGGCGCTGGAAGAGCAGAAGCGCACGGACGAAAAGCCTGCCGATGCAGAGCAAGGTGGACCGCTGTCTGGTGAGCCCGTGCGGCCGTTTTCCGGCGCCGCGGGTGGCGATACGGTCAACGACATCAACATGGTGCTGGACATCCCGGTCCAGCTGTCCGTGGAACTGGGGCGCACCAAGGTGCCTATCAAGTACATCCTCCAGTTGGCGCAAGGCTCTGTGGTGGAGCTGGATGCGTTGGCGGGGGAGCCCATGGACGTGCTTGTGAATGGCTACCTCATCGCCCAAGGCGAAGTGGTGGTGGTCAACGACAAGTTCGGTATTCGCCTGACTGACGTGGTCACCCCCTCGGAACGTTTGCGTCGGGTGAGCCGTGGATAGTGGGAGCATGACCCAGACGCTGCTGGTCGTGGTGCTGTTTGTGGGCGCCATGGCGTTGCTCCCTTGGGCAGTGCGTCGGCTGCAGCAGCGCCAGTCTTCGGGGGCGCTGGCCGCCGGAGGGGCATCACGTGTGGTGTCTGCGGTGGCCGTCGGACCCCAGCAGCGGGTCGTGACGGTGGAGGTGGGCCCTGAAAACGCGCGAACCTGGTTGGTGCTGGGCGTGACTGCACAACAGGTCAGCTGCCTTCACGTGTTACCCGTGGTCGGCAAGCTGTCTGAGGAAGCGAGGGGGGCGTCACTGTCGGCGGGCCCCTCGTTTGACCAGGAGATGCAAGTTGCGTCGACTGACCCCGGAAAGTCCGCCCATGTGTGAGCAGGTCTCCTTGCAAGCGAAGCGTGGAGTGCGGGCGCTGAGTCGTGCTTGGCCATGGGCAGTCGCAGTGATGGGCTTGTTGGCGCAAGGCTCTGTCTGGGCCCAAAACGCGGGCGCGTTGCCGCTGGTGGTCGGCAGTGGGCCCTCTGGAACCAGCTACTCGGTGCCCATTCAGACCCTGCTGTTTTTTACGGCACTGTCTTTTCTGCCAGCCATCTTGCTGATGATGACGGGTTTTACCCGGATCGTGATTGTGTTGTCCCTGCTGCGCCAGGCCTTGGGAACACAGTCGGCGCCGCCCAATCAGGTCATCATTGGCCTGTCGTTGTTCCTCACTTTTTTTGTGATGGGGCCGACGCTTGATCGTGTGTACCAAGACGCCTATGTTCCCTACACCAACAACACCATCAGCTTTGAGCAGGCACTGGAGAGGGCGGAGGCGCCCATGCGCAGCTTTATGCTTAAGCAGACGCGGCAATCGGACTTTGCGCTGTTCTCCCGGCTCGCGCGCCTGGACCCAAAGGTGACGGCCGAGACTGCGCCTATTCGTGTGTTGGTGCCGGCCTTTGTGACCAGTGAGCTCAAGTCGGCATTTCAGATCGGTTTCATGATCTTCATCCCGTTTCTCGTCATCGACATGGTGGTGTCCAGCATCCTCATGTCACTGGGCATGATGATGTTGTCGCCGGTGCTGGTGGCATTGCCGTTCAAGCTCATGCTGTTTGTTCTGGCAGATGGCTGGAACCTGCTGATCGGCTCTTTGGCCGCCAGCTTCGTCACCTGAGGGATTCCGCCATGACTTCACAAATGGTGCTGACGATTGGGCGTGATGCCCTCACCTTGCTGCTGATGATTTCCATGCCTGTGCTGGGGGTGGTCATGGCGGTGGGCTTGTTGGTCAGTATCTTTCAGGCGGTCACGCAGATTCATGAAGCAACGCTGGCCTTTGTGCCCAAGCTGATTGCGGCCATGGTGGTATTTGCGATTGCGGGGCCCTGGATGCTCAGTACCCTGGTGGACTTCATCCGCAGGACGATCGAATCGATACCGTCCATGATCGGATAGCGTCATGCCAATGGAGGCACCGGGTTGCCTATGGATTACAGTGGGCTCTTTGTGTCGGAGTCCGGCGCGGGGGACTGTGGCAACTGGGCCTGTCATGCGCCGTAGCCCGATCTTGGGAGGATGGGCGTGATTACCTTCTCCGAGGCGCAGATCATGGCGTGGCTGTCCCCCGTTTTATGGCCCTTTTTGCGCGTGCTCGCTTTGTTCGCCGTGGCTCCGGTTTTCTCCATGCGCGTCGTCCCCATGCGGGTGAAGATTGGCTTGGCGTTCTTGGTGGCGCTCTGCGCGCAAGGTGTTCTGGGTGAGCAGCCCGTCATCAGCGTGAACGGTCGTGAGGCGCTAGGCACGGTGGCGCAGCAGGTGGCCGTGGGGCTGGCGATTGGCTTTTCGGTCCGCCTCGTGTTCACGGCGGTCGAGCTGGCTGGGGAAATCATTGGGCTGCAGATGGGGCTCAACTTCGCTTCGTTCTTTGACCCTACCTCCAACGGACAGATCAGTGCCGTGGCTCGTTTTTTTGGTCATATGTCCATGCTGCTGTTCATTGTCATCAATGGCCACTTGTTGATCTTGATGGCTGTGGTCAAGAGTTTTGACCGCTTTCCTGTGGATGGCAATTTTTTGCAGGCGCTCGGGCAGATGCGCTTGCATGAACTGGGGGCTTCTCTGTTTTCCAGTGCTCTCTGGATTGCCATGCCCATGATCGCGCTGCTGCTGTTCGTCAACCTGACCATGGGCATCATTTCGCGCGTGGCGCCGCAAATGAATATCTACGCAGTGGGCTTCCCCGTCACGCTCACGGTGGGGATGCTGGGGATTGCAGCAACACTGCCGATGCTCGAGCAACCGGTGTTGGCGTTGATGCAGCAGGCTGTGGATCTGTTCTCTGCCGGCAGGTAGTCAATCCAGCTACACCAGCTGGTTGCGGATCGCGTAGACCGTCAGTTCCGCGTTGTTTGAGAGCTTCAATTTTTCGAGAACCCGTGAACGGTACACGCTCACCGTTTTGGGGCTCAGCATCAATTCTTCGGCAATGTCGGACAAGCGCCGGCCGGAGGCGATCTTGACCAAGGTCTGCAATTCGCGTTCTGACAGTGCCGCGTGGGGGGCCTCGGGCGTGGGCTGGGCCAGGCTGTCGGCCAGCATCTGGGCCACTTCGGCGGTGAGGTACTTGCGCCCTTGCATCACCGTGCGTACAGCCGCAATCAGCTCCACCGGGTCGCCAGCCTTGTTGGCGTAGCCTTGGGCGCCTGCCTTGAGGCAGCGCAATGCGTATTGGTCCTCGGGGTACATCGACACCACCAGCACTTTGATGGTGGAATGGGTTTCGCGCAGGCTGGCCAATACTTCCAGCCCGCTGCGGCCAGGCATGTTCAGGTCGAGCAGCAAAACATCGCAGGCGGCTGTGCGCAGAACTTCCCGCAGCTCGGAGTACCCGCCTGCTTCGCCAGTCACCTGAATGTCCGGTGCTTCGGCAAGCGTGTCGCGAATGCCACGCCGCAAAACGGCATGGTCGTCGCACAAGACGACATGAATCACTGAGCGTCCCCTGATGCGGATGTGTCTGGAGATGGTAGCGGTACCGAGAGGATGACCGATGTGCCCTGACCCGGACGACTGCTGATATCCAGCCAACCCCCTACGGTACGTGCGCGCTCCTGGAGGCCCTTGAGACCGAAGGCCTTGGGTTTGTCGCGAACTGTGGCATCCATGCCACGGCCGTTATCCGCGACTTCCAGGGTCAGAACGCCTTCCTTATCAGACAGCTCAATGTCCACTTTTCCAGGCTGTGCGTGCTTGGAGATATTGGTCAGTGCCTCCTGGGCCGTGCGATAGGCCACCAGCTGAATCTCGGGAGGGCTGTCGATGGTGTCGCTGCTGCTCTGCAGTTTCGTGGGAATGCCGGTCCTGCGCTCAAAGCTGGAAGCCAGCCACTGGACAGCCGCTACCAGCCCTTGTTCCAGGATGGGCGGGCGCAGGTTCATCATGATCCGCTGGCTGGCACCAATCGCGTGTTGCAGCATGTCTGCCGCCGATATGGCATGTTCTTGCATGACCGGGTCGGTGCTGTGACGCCCGATCCATGCCACGTCAAAACGCACTGCGGTGAGTGCACCGCCAATGTCGTCGTGGATCTCGCGGGCAATGGCGGCGCGCTCTTGTTCGATGGATGTTTGTAGATGCTCGGCCAGTTGGGCTAGGTGACGCTGTGATATCGCCAGCTCGGCAATGGCCTGTTCGCGTGCATTGCGTGCCTCGTGCACTTCCAAAGTCCGGGCAATGACGTGGGGTAGTCGCTGGATATCGTCTTTGAGCAGGTAGTCCGCCACCCCCAACCGCATCGCATCCACCGCTGCAGCTTCGCCGATGGCGCCCGACAGCAGCACAAACGGTGGGTGATGCGGCTTTTGTGCCACATGGGCCCATGCATCCAATGCAGTGAAGCCGGGCAGGCGGTAATCTGCCAGGATGATGTCAAAGTGGCCGCCATCTATCAGTCTTTGGAATTCTGCAAGAGTGTCCACCCGCTGGAGGCGGCATTGAAGACCGGATCGACGCAAAGCACGCGCCGCCAATTCGTGATCGGCCGGTGAATCTTCAAGATGCAGGATTTCAAGGGTCTGGTCTGATGCTGCAAGGCCCATAGGAGCGCTATCATAGGATACAAATTGGAACAAACAAGGGTGTTTGTCCGGTTGGGAGGGTTGGGGCGTCAGCGTCCAATGGTCGCGGATGCTCCGGTTTGCACGGAGGCCTTGGCAGGTTACTGATGCATTTATCGTAGTCCTGTGTATTTGCGTGTTTTGCTGCTACGTGCTGCGATGGAGAAACGATGCAATCTACGCTAACAACGCCTGGAGGACCTGCTGTCCAGGTTCCCGTCATGGTGGCGGCAGAGCTGCAGGACTCCTTGCTGGTCGTGATGCATGACTTGCACCGCCTGGAAGGCTTGCTGAACCATGCCACCGACAATCTGCTGGAGCGGTTTGGTGAGGCAAACGCCATGTTGACAGACGCCGTGGTGGCCGATTCACCAGAGCTGGTGGCCGCACGGACAGCGCTGCGCAGCGCGGTGACCGAGCTGCAGTTCCAGGACATGGCCTCCCAGCTGATATGGCACACCACCAAGGTATTACAAGGCTGTGCCTTCCGCCTGGCCTCGGAAGCCATGGGGCACGAAGAAGGTGAAGATGCCGCGCCCTTTGCAGAGATGGCGCCCGACAGGCCGAACCCTGTCACCCAAAGCGAGATGGATGCAGGTTCGGTGGACCTGTTCTGACGTTCACATCACTGGTTACCTTATATATTCAAGTCAGTTGGAGCCATACATGCAATCGATCCTTGCCGTTGATGATTCACCTTCCATGCGCAAAATGGTGTCGTTCACCCTGACTGGTGCCGGCTATCACGTCGTGGAGGCAGTGGATGGGCAAGATGCCCTCGAAAAGGCTGAGACGCACAACATCGACTTGGTGCTGGCTGACCAGAACATGCCGCGCCTGGATGGCATCGGGTTGACCCGCAAATTGCGCGAGCACCCTAAATTCAAGACCATTCCTATCCTGATCCTGACGACAGAGTCGAGCGATCAGATGAAGCAGGCGGGCCGCACGGCGGGCGCCACAGGATGGCTGGTGAAACCTTTTGATCCGAATCGCCTGATCGAAGTCATCCAGAAAGTGATCCGCTGAGCCGGGTTGACTGAGATCATTTAGTACACAGGAGCCCACCATGGCGGAAACCTACCAAGAAGGATCAGGTGGAGGCGCTGACTTCGACCTCAGCCAGTTTTATCAGATCTTTTTCGAGGAAGCGGGTGAGAACCTCGACCAGATGGAGCAGATGCTCTTGAATCTGGACCTGAGCAGTGCCAACGACGAAGAGCTCAACGGCATCTTCCGCTGCGCTCACTCGATCAAAGGCGGCTCCGCCACTTTCGGGTTTTCGGATGTGGCCGAACTGACCCATCAGATGGAGTCTCTGCTCGATCGCCTGCGCCGTCATGAATTGCAACCCATCCCTCAGATGGTGGATGTTTTGCTGGAATCTGCGGATGCTTCGCGCAGCCTGCTGGCACGGCATCAGGCGGGTGGGCAGGGTGAGGCGGTTTCCACCACCTCCTTGGTGCGTCGCATCAGTGATCTGGCTGCGGGTTTGGTCCCCGACGACGCCGCGCCTGTGGCTGCTCCTCCGCCTCCTACTGCGCCCGCGCCTGTCGCGGTCGCCCCGGCTCCCGCACCCAAGGCTTCTGCGCCTGCTTTGCCAGGGCAGGCGCGGCAGCTGGAAATCCAGATCGGCCCCCTGGACCGTCCTGAGCAGGCCGATGCGATCAAAGAGTTGTTCAGAGATATCCCCGGTCTGGGGGCGATCCGCGATGTTCCGGGCAGCCAAGCCAATACGCGGGTCTTTGCGGTGGAAACGACATCCACCAACGACGATTTACTGGACCTGTTTGCGTTCCATGTTGCCAAAGAGCAGGTGCTGATTCGTGACGCAGCCGCCTCTGGCGAGGCTGCCGCTGCAGAGGCAGACGACGAGCCGGTGGTTGCCGTAGATACCTCCGGGGGCGAGGCGCCTTACGGATTCTTCAATGGCGCTCCCGGCGCGCCCCATGGTGAGGCTGCAGCGGCCGCTCACGCGCCTGTCGCACAGGCTCCCAAAGCTGCCCCCAAGGCGAGCGCCGAGCCCAAGGTGGCGATGCAGGCGCAGATGGAGTCCACCACCATCCGCGTGGATGTGAAGAAGGTCGATCAACTGATCAACCTGGTGGGTGAACTGGTGATCACGCAGGCCATGCTGGCGCAGAACAGTCGGGGCCTCGATGCTGGGGCCTATCAGCAATTGCTGGCCGGGCTGGCCGATCTGGATCGCAACACACGCGACTTGCAAGAGTCGGTGATGTCGATCCGCATGATTCCAATGTCCATCGTTTTCAGCCGCTTCCCACGCATGCTGCGCGATCTGGCGAACAAGCTGGGCAAGAAGGTGGAACTGGTGACCCTGGGTGAAGCCACCGAATTGGACAAGGGCCTGGTCGAAAAGATCACCGACCCGCTGACCCACCTGGTGCGCAACAGCTGTGATCACGGTATCGAAATGCCGGCCGATCGTCTGGCCAAGGGCAAGTCTGAGCACGGCACCATCACCTTGTCGGCGTCGCATCAAGGGGGGTCGATCGTGATCGAGGTGCGTGACGATGGCCGTGGCCTGTCGCGCGAGAAGATTCTCAGCAAGGCCCAAGAGCGCGGCATTGAGGTGTCCGATCAGATGAGCGATGCCGACGTCTGGCAGCTGATTTTTGCTCCAGGCTTCTCCACCGCCGATGAGGTGACGGATGTGTCCGGTCGTGGTGTCGGCATGGACGTGGTCAAACGCAATATTGCAGCGCTCAATGGCTCGGTGGAGATCGATTCGGCAGAGGGCTACGGCATGAAGGTGTCCGTGCGCCTTCCGCTGACGCTCGCCATCATGGATGGCATGTCGGTGGGCGTGGGCGAAGAGGTGTACATCCTTCCCCTGTCGTCGGTGGTGGAATCGTTCCAGGTCAATGCGGACGATGTCAGCACCGTGGCGCAAGGCTCGCAGCTGGTCAAGGTGCGCGACGAATACATGCCTGTCATCGCGCTGGAGAAGATTTTCCAGGTTCCGCGCTTTGACCTCAACAAATCCAGCAACATCATGGTGGTGGTTGAGGCGGACGGAAGCCGTGTGGCCTTGCTGGTGGATGAGTTGCTGGGCCAGCACCAGGTGGTCGTCAAGAACCTGGAGTCGAACTATCGCAAGGTGCCCAATGTGTCGGGCGCCACCATTTTGGGTGACGGCACCGTGGCCTTGATTTTGGACACGGGTGGTTTGGTGCGCCGGGCGCGCCACTAGATACAGGTGTGAGCGCCTCAAAGGCGCTGCGCCGCCATGAAAGGAGAATGCACCATGAGTGTGATCGGTAAAACTGCAGACGCGGCACCCACGGGGGCGCGTGAATATCTGACGTTCCGCCTCGACCAGGAAGAGTACGGCATCGACATCCTGAAGGTGCAGGAAATCCGCGGCTACGAACCTCCGACCCGCATTGCGAACGCTCCGGACTTCATCAAGGGCGTGGTCAATTTGCGCGGCACGATTGTTCCTATCGTGGACATGCGCATCAAGTTCAACTGTGCGCAGGCGGACTACAACAGTTTCACGGTGGTCATCATCCTCAACCTGCGCAACCGGGTGGTAGGCATCGTGGTGGACTCGGTGAGCGATGTGATGGAGTTGACGCCAGAGAGCATCCGGTCGGCCCCCGATATCGAGAGCGCGATCGACAACAGCTGCATCCTGGGCCTGGGGTCCGTGGGCGAGCGCATGCTGATCTTGCTGGATATTGAAAAGCTCATGTCCAGCGTGGACATGGGTCTGGTCACCGCCAACGAGTAAGGCGCCGCAGTCAGCAGCCCGTGGTGGCGCAGGCGCACCTCAGGCTGTGAGCAAGGCTTGCAGACCTTTTGGAGCGAACAGGACTTCCCCTCGGACGATCAATATGGCCCAAACCACCAGTGCTTCGGCGTCAGTCCGGTCAGGCCCAGCCAGGGTAGATCCTGCACATGCCGCAGCGGCGGCGCCCTCTGGCCCTTTGGCCCAGGGGCGTGAATTTGTCTGGACCAATGCAGACTTTGCCCGTGTGCAGGCGCTGATCTATCAGCGCGCTGGCATCAGCTTGCACGATGGCAAGCACGCCATGGTCTACAGCCGCCTGTCGCGGCGGCTGCGCGATACGGGGCACACCAGCTTTCATGACTACCTGAGCTGGCTGGAGACCCACGACGGGCCAGAGTGGCAGGAGTTCGTGAATGCGCTGACCACCAACCTCACGGCATTCTTTCGCGAGCAGCATCATTTCGAGATTTTTGCGTCGCATCTGCGCTCCAAGCCATCCGCCAACTGGCGGGTCTGGTGCAACGCGGCCTCCACGGGCGAAGAGCCGTATTCCATCGTGATCACCGCTTTGGAGGCGCTGGGCGCCAACGCCTCTTTCAAGTTGACAGCCAGTGATATTGATTCGCGTGTGCTGGCCACTGCGGCGCAGGGCGTGTACCGGCTCGACAGCGTCAAGGGTTTGAGTCCGGAGCGTCTGCAGAAATTCTTTCTCAAAGGCAAAGGCGGGAACGCGGGCATGGTCCGCGCCAAGCCGGAGTTGCGGCGCGCCATCGACTTCATGAGCGTGAACCTCATCCGCGACGATTGGCCGTTCAAGGAGCCTTTTGACGTGGTGTTCTGCCGCAACGTGATGATTTACTTTGATGCCCCCACACAGCGGCGCGTGCTCGAAAGGATCCACCGCGTGCTCAAGCCGGGTGGCATGCTGTTTGTGGGGCACGCGGAGAACTTCAGCGAGTCCAAAGATCTGTTCACCCTGCGTGGCAAGACGGTGTACGAGCGCCGCTGACCTGTCCATGTTGTCCTGCACATTGCACCCATGACCAACATTCCCACAGGTTCATCCCTTTCCAGTGCTCCAGCGGTGCCCGGCACGGCCGAAAGACGCCGTGCTCCGCGCATCGCACCGTTGAGCGCGGACATCTACGCATCAGGCAATGGGCCCGCAAGGGAGTCGTCGCTACAGGAACTCAAGGCCCGCAGCCGCAAGCCGGGGGAGGCCTCGTTTTTCTATCTCGATCACCACTTCCAGCACAACGCTGTGAAAGTGCTTCCGGGCGAGTACTTCGTGTCGGATGAGAACATGGTCATCATGACCGTGCTCGGTTCCTGCATCGCCGCCTGTCTCTGGGACAGTCGCGCGCGCGTGGGAGGGATGAACCATTTCATGCTGCCTGACGGCGACCTGGCGGATGCATCGGGGCGTTATGGCTCCTATGCGATGGAGTTGTTGATCAACGAAATGCTCAAGCTGGGGGCCCGCCGCGAAACCATGCAGGCCAAGATCTTTGGCGGTGCCCAGGTGATGCACAACTTCACCACCATGAACGTGGGTGAGCGCAATACGAATTTTGTGTTGAACTATCTGCACACCGAGCGCATTCCCATCGTCTCCGAGGACGTGCTGGACATCTACCCGCGCAAGGTGGTTTTCTTTCCGGTGACCGGCAAGGCGATGGTGAAGCGGCTGGCACATGCCCATCCCGAAGCACTCGTGGCCCAGGAGGTCCGGGGCAACGCGGCCACCGTGGCCAAGACCACATCGGGTGGTTCTGTGGATCTGTTTTGATAAAGGTTGGAGTGAATGAGCAGGAAAATCCGGGTGATCGTGGTGGACGATTCGGCGTTGGTCCGCAGTCTGCTGTCAGAGATCATCAATCGCCAGCGGGACATGGAGTGCATTGGGACGGCCAATGACCCCCTGGTGGCGCGCGAGATGATTCGCGAACTGGATCCGGATGTCATCACCCTGGATGTCGAGATGCCGCGCATGGATGGCATCGATTTTCTGGGGCGACTCATGCGCCTGCGGCCCACGCCGGTGGTGATGATCTCCACACTCACCGAGCGTGGCGCGGAGGTCACCATGAAGGCGTTGGAGTTGGGCGCTGTGGACTTTGTGGCCAAGCCGCGCGTGGGGCTCGCCAGCGGGCTCAATGATTTGGCGGCGCAGATTGTGGACAAGATCCGCGTTGCTGCTGTGGCGCAGGTGCGCCGCGCCCCGGCGCGTGATGCAGCCCCAGCAGCAGGTTCGGCGGGAGGCGCAGCAGTCGCTCATGCCGCACCGGCTGCGGGTCTGCTGGGGCGTCTTTCCACCGAAAAGCTCATCTGCATCGGCGCATCCACCGGGGGCACAGAGGCCATCAAGGAGGTGCTGGTCCAGATGCCTGCGGATTCACCCGCGATTGTCATCACGCAGCACATGCCACCCGGGTTCACCACCAGTTTTGCGGCCCGTTTGAACGGGTTGTGCCAGATCACCGTCAAGGAGGCGGTGAATGGCGAGCGCATTCTGCCGGGCCACGCCTACATCGCGCCGGGCGGAACCCAGTTCCATGTGGCCCGCAGTGGCGCCAACTATGTGGCGGTGGTGGACGATGGCCCACCGGTCAATCGCCACAAGCCCTCGGTCGAGGTGCTCTTCAAGTCCGCTGCGGCGGTGGTGGGGCGCAACGCGTTTGGCATCATGCTCACGGGCATGGGCAATGACGGCGCGGTGGCCATGCGGGAGATGAAAGACGCGGGCAGCTACAACTACGTGCAAGACGAAGCAACCTGCATCGTGTTTGGCATGCCGCGCGAGGCCATTGCACATGGCGCGGCCGATGAGGTGTTGCCGTTGGGGCAGATCGCCCCAGCGTTGATCGCCCGGTTGCGCGGAACCACGGACCGTTTGCACCATCGCATCTGAGGACCGTCGCCCGCTCTTGACGGGGCTTGGCAATCCCCGCCCCCTTTACTTGACGTTGGGGGGCAGAGGCTCACTATTCAGAGAGTGCCGTCCAGCGCTCCAACGCCGTCATCAGCTCTTCGTCGATGGCGGCAGCGCGGCTGGTCATGGCGGCTGCGCGCGCCGGATCCGTGCCAAAGAGTGACCCGTCGGCCAGCGCGTCCTGGAGGGTCTTCTGCTCAGCCTCCAGCGCACTGATCAAGTCGGGCAGTTGCTCCAGTTCGCGCTGCTCCTTGTAGCTAAGCTTCTTTTTTGATAGCTGCACAGGCTTATTCGATGTGCGCTCCAGTGGGTTTTTGTCTGAAATTTCCGGGGTGGACGGTTTGGCAGGCGCCGCGGCACCGGTTTGAAGTGTCCGGCTGCGCTTGGATTGCAGCAGCCAGTCTTGCACGCCGCCTTCGTACTCGCGCCACAGGCCGTTGCCTTCAAAGGCGAGGGTGCTGGTCACCACGTTGTCCAGGAAGGTGCGGTCATGGCTGACCAAGAACACCGTGCCTTCGTAGTTGGCGAGCAGTTCTTCCAGCAGGTCCAGGGTGTCGATGTCCAGATCGTTCGTGGGTTCATCCAGCACCAGCACATTGGCAGGCCGGGCGAACAGCCGGGCGAGCAGCAGACGGTTGCGTTCCCCGCCGGACAGTGATCGCACCGGCGAGTGGGCGCGCGCGGGGGAGAACAGAAAGTCGCTCAGATAGCTCTTGACGTGCTTGCGCTGGTTGCCGATCTCGATCCATTCGCTGCCTGGGCTGATGAAGTCTTCCAGCGTGGCGTCGAGGTTCACGGCATGGCGCATCTGGTCAAAGTAGGCGACCTGCAGGTTGGCTCCCTGCCGGATAGTGCCTTTGTCGGCCTGCAGCTCGCCCAGGATCATTTTGAGCAGCGTGGTTTTGCCTGCGCCGTTCGGGCCGATCAGGCCTACCTTGTCCCCGCGCAGGATCGTCCCGGAAAAGTTGTGGACGATGGTTTTGTCCCCAAAGGCTTTGCTCACCCCTTGCAGTTCAGCCACGATCTTGCCCTGGTACCCGTTGGAACTACCGGTCGCGACATCCATGCGGACACTGCCCACGACTTCGCGGCGGGCCTCCCGTCGGGCGCGCAACTGCTCCAGGCGGCTGACGCGGCTCTGGCTGCGGGTACGGCGCGCTTCCACACCGCGCCGAATCCACACTTCTTCTTGTGCCAGCAGCTTGTCGGCCTTGGCGGCGATCACCGCCTCCTGTGCCAGTTGCTCCTCTTTCTGGATCTGGTACTGGGCAAAGTTACCTGGGTAGGAGCGCAGCTGACCGCGGTCCAGCTCCACGATGCGGGTGGCTACACGGTCAAGGAACGACCGGTCGTGGGTGATGGTCACGACGCTGCCCGGGAAGTCCAGCAACAGGTCTTCCAGCCACTCGATGGAATCCAGATCCAGGTGGTTGGTGGGCTCGTCCAGCAGCAACACGTCAGGGCGTGCCACCAACGCCTGTGCCAGCGCCACGCGTTTTTTGGTACCACCCGAGAGTGTGCCCACTACGGCTTCAGGGTCCAGGTGCAGTCTCTGCAGGGTCTCTTCTACGCGCTGCTCCCAGTTCCAGGCATCGTAGGCCTCGATCTCTGATTGCAAAGCGTCCAGATCCAGGCCATCCGCTCCAGATAGATATTGATCGCGTATGGCAATCACGCGCTGCAGCCCTTCAGAGGCTGCTTTGAAAATGGTGGCACTTGGGTCCAGCGTTGGCTCTTGTGCGACGAAGGCAATGCGTACCCCCTGTTGAACTTGCAGCGAGCCATCGTCCGGTTTGGCAAGCCCTCCCAGTATTTTGAGAAGGGAAGACTTCCCTGCGCCATTGCGGCCAATCAGGCCTACCCGCTCAGCGGTCTCCAGGGAAAAGCCGGCGTGATCCAGCAGTGCAACATGCCCAAATGCGAGTTGGGCGTCCAGTAAGGTGATAAGTGCCATAGGGCCGGATTATCCGTGCCGCGCCTCAGCGGGGAGGCACACCAGCCTGTGACGGCTTAATCACTGGACGGTTTGGACTGCAATACCAGGCCAGTTCTGAAATCAAAAACTGGGTGGAGCTTTCGTCAGAAGCGGTCGCGCCCCTGCAGGCGAGCAAGGATGCGCAAGTCGTCCCCGATCCGGTCCACCGAATGGAAGCTGAGGGCATGTGCCTCCGCCAGCGACGTCAGGGGAGTCATTTGTGCCAATCCCATACCTTCACCCATCAGCTTGGGTGCCAGATAGACCAGCAGCTCATCGATCAACCCTTCGCGTAGCAATGAGCCATTGAGCTTGTATCCCGCTTCTACATGCAGTTCATTGATCTCCCGGCGACCCAGGTCTTGCAGCATCGCGGGCAAATCCACCTTGCCGGCCTTGTTCGGCATGGTGATCACTGTTGCGCCCAAGGCTTCTAGCGCGCTGCGCCTCTCTTCGTTGGCAACTGCTGTATAGATATAGGTCCGCCGGCTTGCCCCAAAAAGCAAGGCGTCCAGGGGGACCGCCAATGCGCTGTCGACCAGCACAAGGGCAGGTTGTCGCTCGGTAGGAACATCCCGAACATCCAGTCGCGGGTTGTCGGCGAGTACGGTGCCGATACCCGTCAGTACCGCGCAGGCCCTTGCGCGCCAGGCATGTCCATCGGCTCGGGCAGCGGGGCCGGTGATCCATTGGCTCGCTCCATTGTGCAAGGCGGTCACACCGTCGAGCGAGGCGGCCGCCTTCATGCGTACCCAAGGCGTCTTTCGAATCATCCGGCTGAAAAAACCCAGGTTCAGCTCTCGGGATGCTTCCGCTCCTGGACCCACCTCTACAGCTACCCCCGCAGCACGCAGGCGGGCGAACCCGTTGCCTGCCACTGCGGGGTTAGGGTCGGCAATCGATGCGACGACCTTGGCGACATCCGCCTGAATGAGAGCATCGCAGCAAGGACCTGTGCGCCCGTGGTGTGAGCAAGGTTCTAGCGTGACGTAAGCTGTGGCGCCCTGAGGAGAGTGGCCTCGTTGCTCAGCGTCCCGCAGCGCCATTACCTCAGCATGGGGCCCCCCGGCGCGTTGGGTGGACCCTTGGCCAAGGATAGTGCCGTCCTCGGCGACGAGTACGCAACCCACGCGCGGGTTGGGGGATGTCCTGTAGAGAGCTTCATGGGCGAGCTCTAGTGCCGCCTTTGTGTAATCCGTCATGTTGGGTGTCTATGAAATAGCGACTTGCATGGGTTGTCGCCACTGCAGCTTACGCGACGTCCGGTAGGCGGCGACTGATGCAACGCCTGGGATCGCCTTCCGAAAGAACGCCGCCTTGGTAAACAGGCGCTGTGGAGTCTGTTGCTGGTTGCTGAGTTTGTGGTTTGCGCTGATTTTTGGTTCGATCCACGGGTTTTCCCTGCTCTGTGGTGTGAGGCGTGCTATAGTCGAGGGCTTCGCTACT
>NZ_JBMDJH010000034.1:0-17335 GCF_057809085.1 Acidovorax sp. FG48
GAGGTGGAGGTGGAGGTGGAGGTGGAGGTGGAGGTGGAGGTGGAGGTGGAGGTGGTGGAGGTGGAGGTGGAGGTGGTGGAGGTGGAGGTGGAGGTGGAGGTGGAGGAGGAGGAGGTGGAGGAGGAGGAGGAGGTGGTGGTGGTGGTGGAAGCACGACCGCAGTAGGACTACCATCAGCCCGCACTTGCTCGCCTGCTGCATCTGGTTGCCTGACTTGGGGCACAGGCAGCAACGCACGGGTGTGGGTGTAGACCGGCAGATCCTGGTCGGAGACCACCAGCACCGCCTCGCCCGCTGTCACGCCCACACAGCCCGCCTGGGTGCACACCTCGATCTCGTCCTGCTCACCCGACACGAACACCTGACCGTTGGCATCGATGGCCAGCAGGAAGGCGGACCCCCGGATGCCCACCACCGCCGTCGGCGTGACCACCTTGTAGTTGGCGGGATTGCGTTTGCCGATGAGCCCCGTGAGGGCACGCATCCCGCCCCGCAGCAGGTTCACCACAAAGTGGTCTTCGCCCGCTCCTGCCCCGTCGGCATATCGGGTGACGGTGAACTGCGAGTCGGGGTACAAGGCCACCAGCCCCCCGTCGGAGAAGCGTATCTGCGCCCTGCCCTCGGTGCCGGTCAGCACCACATCGCCCCCATCCAGTTCGGAGCCCTTGGACAGGCGCGACAAGGTCTCGCCCCGCCGCAGTTGCACATCTCCCGCCGTGAACTGCACCAGCCCCGCAGCGGCCAGCCCGGTCAGCGGCCACGCCGCCACCATGCCCATCAGCAGCGCCAGCCGCGCATATTTTTGGTCTGACGTCATAGACAACTCCCAGGTGCATCGGCACAGGACCAGCGACGTAACAGCATTCAGAACTCCCGGCGCACGGTGATGGAGAACACCCGGCGCTCATAGTCGGTGATGGGCAGTGTGGACGCGTTGCGCGTGAACGACCATTGCGGCGTGACCCGCCACCCCGGCGATGGGGTCCAGTTCAACCCCAGGGCCACCTGGGCCTGCCGGTCGGTACGGGTGACCGCAAAAAACGGGTCTTTCCCGCCGTAGCGCCGGTGCTCCCAGTCTGCACTGGCAAACACAGACCATTGAGGCGCCAGAGGCCACTGCCCGCCCGCCCGCAGGCCCCACAGCCGGTGGCCCAGCGCGTCGGCGCCGCTGGCCTGCGCGCGCTCCTGACCACCATACACGCCACCATAGGCCGACGAACCGTTGCGGAACAAATGGGAATACGACGTGCCCACCACGCTGCGGCGCACATTGCGCAGCGCCTGGTCGGGGTAACGCACGTCGAGCACCTGCACAAAGCTGCCCCACTGGCGAAAACCGTCTATGCGGTAAATCCATTCGCCCAGCACACCGCCCATGGTCCGCAGCCGCGTGCCGTCCAGCGCGTAGTAAGACCCTTGGCCAGACGCAATCAGTTCATGGCGCTCTGCCCGCCAGGCCAGCCCCAGGGTGCCATCCAGTGCCGTGTGGTCAAACCGGTCTGCGCCGCCCCCATAGTGCCGGGCAGCCCCGACGGCTGTGCCCACCACCGACCAGCGGGCGTTGAGCACTGCCCGCCCCCGCAGTCCCGCTTGCGCCACCACATAGTTGCCGGAGGTTGCCAGCGCCTCAGGCAGCAGCGCCCACGCCGGGGTGCCGGGCACAGGCGACTGCAGGTCGCCCACAACGGGCGCTGCGTTGGCATTGGAGTCGTGGCCGACGCCCAGCTCCACATAACCCTTGAGCGAAGAGCGTCCTCCGGCATCGAGCCGATCGTAGGAATACAAAAACTGATCGAGCGTGTGCCCGGCATCCACCGGAATCAGTGCGGCCTGCACGGGTGCAGGCAAAGCCATCACGCCCCGGCGGTCGCCCACGGCCTGCAGGGATTGCCCCAGCGCCACCTGGGCCTCCATGTTGCCGGGTTGTGCAGCCAGCCAACGCTCGCGCGCCATGATGGCCCGCGTGTATTGCCCGGCGGCATGCGCAGCATCGCCCATGGCGGCGTCGAATACCGGGTCGCCTGCCCGCTGGGCCTCCTGGGCATCCAGCAAGCGGAACGCCTGAAGTGCCTGGCCTTGTTGCACCAGCGCCAGCGCTTGCTGTACCAGCTCATCAGCCCGCGCCGCGCATGACCAACCACCGCCCCAGGCCAGAACCGCGCACCATGGCAGCACGCGCCAGGACCAAATTCGCAGGTACATGAACGCCCCCTCTCGAAACCCGCTGCCGGGTGGAGGCAATTTACACCTGTTTACCCTTTTTGGGGGACTCTGGAGGGTGGTTTTCGCCCATCCGCCACGCCGTGCGTGCACCGGCGCCCACGGCGCAGCCAACCACCCAGAAAAGCCCTCCCACGCCAATCACCGCCCCCGCAGAGCCAAAGAGCATGGGCATGAGCACGCTGGATGCATTGATGGCCATGAGCCGCAGGCCCAGCGCCTCGCCGTGGCGCGCTGGCGGCGTGATCTGGTGCAGCAGGCTCATCACCATGGGCTGCACCGAGCCCAGCGCAAACCCGAGCAGCACCGAACAAACGCCCATGGCCAGCGCGCTGTGCAGCAGCGGGTACACACCAAACAGCACGGCCGTAGCGACCATGGCGCCCGCCACCACCACCCGCTCGCGCAGCCGCTCGGCCACGATGGGCATCAGCACCCGGATGACGGCAGCAGCAATCGCAAACGCGCCCAGGATGGAGCCGATGACCGACGCCGACAAGCCCCGCTCGTGCCCGAGCAGCGGCACCACAAAGGTGTGCACATCCCAGCACGAGGACAGGATCCAGTTGACCAGCAGCAGGCGGCGGAACGGCGGCTCGTTCATCAGGTCCCACGCGCGCTGGGGGGGGCCGCCTGCGGCCGCGATCACGGGCGGCAGCTCGACCGTGTCGCGCACCCAGAACCAGGTGAGCAGGGGCAGCACGGCCATCAGCGCGAAGGCCGCGCGGTAGCCCTCCATGCTGCCCGCCGCGCTGCCCGCGTTATCGATCATGAGCCCCGCACAGAAGGGCCCGATGAAGTTGGACACCGCAGGCCCGATGGCCAGCCAGCTGAACACTTGCTTGAGCTGCGTGGCGTCGTGCGCGGCGCGCCCCACGTGGCGCTGCAGCGCAATGATCGCGGCGCCGCTGGCGCCACCGGTCATCAACGCCGCCAGGCACAACACCGGAAAAACGGGGAACACCAGCGCCAGCGCCGCCCCGGCCGATGCCACCGCCACCGCGTAGCCCACGGGGCGCTTGAGGCCGTGCCGGTCTGCATAGCGCCCTGCCGGCAGGGCCAGAAAGACCTGCGTGAGGGCAAAAAGTGCCAGCAACACCCCAACGGCCGCAGCACTGTGGCCCTCGCGCAGGGCGAGCAGCGGAGCGGCCAGACGCATGCCCGCCATGCAGGCGTGCACGCAGATCTGGCCCGCAATCAGGCGCGCCAGAGCCCAGTTCACTGCAGGTCTTCCTCGGGGTCCAGACCGGGCAATGCCGGGGTGCTGCCACCCACCAGCGGACCGGCCGCGCCGGGCGCAGGCAATTCCTGCACATCGCGCAGCTTGCGCTGGATGGCACGGGTGCGCACGCCCACCTCGTCAAACTTCTTGGCGGCGGCGTCAATGGACTTTTTGGTGGCCTCGACCACATCGCCAAACTTGGCGAACTCGGTCTTGACCATGCCCAAGAGGCTCCAGACTTCCGACGAACGCTTTTCAATCGCCAGCGTCTTGAAACCCATCTGCAGGCTGTTGAGCATGGCGGCCAGATTGGCCGGCCCGGTGATCATCACGCGGCAGTCGTTCTGCACGGCCTCGACCAGGCCGGGGCGGCGCATGACTTCGGCAAACAGGCCTTCGGTAGGCAGGTAGAGCACCGCAAAGTCGGTAGTGTGCGGGGGCGAGACATACTTGGCGAAGATCTTCTTGGCTTCGAGCTTGATCGAGGTTTCGAACGCGTTGCCCGCCGACAGGACGGCCGCCTTGTCGGCCGCATCCTGTGCGTCCAGCAGGCGCTGGTACTGCTCCACGGGGTACTTGGAGTCGATGGGCAGCCACACCGGGTGCTCGTCGCTCTTGCCGGGCAGGCGGATCGCAAACTCCACCAGCTCGTCACTGCCCGGCACGGTCTTGACGTTGCGCGCGAACTGGTCGGGCGTGAGCACGTTGTCGATGATGGCGCCCAGCTGCATTTCGCCCCAGGTGCCGCGCGTCTTCACGTTGGTCATCACGCGCTTCAAGTCGCCCACGCTGCCTGCCAGGGTCTGCATCTCACCCAAGCCCTTGTGCACCTGTTCGAGCCGGTCGCTGACGAGCTTGAAGGACTCGCCCAGGCGCTGCTCCAGCGTGGCGTGGAGTTTTTCGTCCACTGTGCGGCGCATTTCTTCGAGCTTGGTGGCGTTGTCGGCCTGTATGGCAGCCAGGCGTTCGTTGAGCGCGTTGCGCAGCTGCTCAGCGTTGTGCTGGCTGCCCTGCACCATGCCGGTGAGCTGCTGCGACACGGCGTCTTGCAGCACCGAGAACTGGTTCTTGATCTGAAAGCCGTTGGCTTCGAGCTGGTCCTTGAGCGCGGTGGACATAGCGCCCAGCTGCGTCTGGATGTCGCCCTTGAGCGAGTCGAGCGTGAGGCGCGTGGCGGCCTGCAGGGCCTCAAAGCGCTCCTGGATGCGCTTTTCAAACAGTACCGTGCTTTCGGCCATGGCTTCGCGGGACTTGACGCTTTCGGCCGCCAGCGCAGCGGTGGTGGTGGTCAGCTCGGTGCGAAAGCCCACCAGGGTGGCCGACAGCTCGGTGCGCGCGGCTGCCGCGTCGGCCTGGCCCTGGGCCAGATGGGCCAACAAGGCCTTGCTGCTCTCTTCCAGCCGGCCCGCCACGGCGTTCTGCAAGGCGTCAAACCGCTGGGCCAGGGCGGCGTCCTGCGCGGCCTGGCGCTGCGTCAGCGCCGCATCGAAAGCCGCCAGGCGCTGGTCCAGCCGCCCTTCAAACACGCCGAAAGCTGCTAGCAGCTCCGCCCGCCCGTTGCGGGACTCGGCCACCGCCTGGGCCAGGCGTTCATCCACCGCGTGGCGCAGGGTCTCCAGCGTGGACTGTGTGGTCTGGGTAAAGCCGCGCAGTTGCTGCCCCATGCCGTCCAGCGCGCCGTCATTCTTGGCCACGGCAATCTGGGTGGCCTGGGTGGTTTGCTCCAGCGACTGCAGGCGTGCCAGCCACTCGGGCGGCAGATCCACGCGGGGACGGCGCAGCAACAGCACCACCAGAAGAACCAGCGCCAGTGTCAGCGCGGCCAGGAGAACAAGGGTGTCAGCGGTCAAGGTTTACTATGGTTTTGATAGCTATCAGCGCATGATCGACTAGCGCATCCGGTCGATTGGACTCGAAACTTGAAATCAACGCAGGCTGGCGGGCTGATTGACCGGTGTGAGCGGTCCACGCCCGCCCAAGAAGGCAATCAGGTTGTCCGCCGCCAGGTTGGCCATGGCGCGCCGGGTAGGCACCGTGGCGCTGGCAATGTGCGGGGTAAGCACCACGTTGGGCACGGTCAGCAGATCGGGGTGCACACTGGGTTCGCCTTCAAACACATCCAGCCCTGCAGCCGCGATGCGGCGCTCGCGCAAGGCTAGCGCCAGCGCAGCGTCGTCCACGATGCCGCCACGCGCAATGTTGACCAGCGTGGCCGTGGGCTTCATCAGCGCCAGCTCGGCCGCGCCAATGGTGTGGTGCGATTCTGCCGTGTAGGGCACCACCAGCACCACGTGTTCTGCGGTGCGCAGCAACTCATCCTTGCCCACATAGGTGGCCTTGCATTCGGCCTCCAGCGCGGGCGACAAGCGCGAGCGGTTGTGGTAGATCACCTTCATGCCAAAGCCGTGCGCGCCGCGCTTGGCAATGCCCTGTCCGATGCGGCCCATGCCGATGATGCCCAGCGTGCTGCCGTGGATGTCGCTGCCCGCGAACATGTCGTAGCTCCACTTGGTCCACTTTCCGGCCCGCAGGTAATGCTCGCTCTCGGTCATGCGGCGGGCCGTGGCCATCAGCAATGCAAAGCCGAAGTCGGCCGTGGTCTCGGTGAGCACGTCGGGCGTGTTGGTGCCCTGCACGCCAGCCGCCGTCATGGCATCCACGTCAAAGTTGTTGTAGCCCACGGCCATGTTGGCGCAGATCTTGAGGCGCGGCGCGGCGGCGAGCAGTGCGGCATCGATGCGCTGGCTGCCGGTGGTCAGGACACCGTCCTTGTCGGCCAGGCGCGCGGCCAGCTCTTGCGGGGTCCAGATCACGTCGTCGGGGTTGGCTTCGACGTCGAAATGCTCACGCAGACGGTCCACGATGTCGGGAAAGATCGCGCGGGCGACCAGGATGCGGGGTTTGCTCATAAGTCTTCAATCTCCAAACTATTCGCAAGGCACGTCGGCCTATAAAAACTGGCGTGGACCAAGCCAGCGGCCGCCGAGCAAAGGCCGCCCTGCAGCGAGGGCGGCGTCCCCCTTCCCGCAGCGCGCAGCGGTGCGAGAGAAGGGGGAAGCGGCGCAGCCGCTCAGGGGGATGTTCACTATCTAAACCAGATGAAAGTCATGACGATAAAGAGCGGCACCAGAATGCCCCCCGACCACAGCATGTAGCCGAAGAAGCTGGGCATCTTCACGCCCCGGTCTTCGGCAATGGCCTTGACCATCATGTTGGGCGCATTGCCGATGTAGCTGTTGGCACCCATGAACACCGAGCCCGCCGAGATGGCAGCCAGCGTGGGGGCCAGGGTGGTCATCAGCACGGCC
This sequence comes from Acidovorax sp. FG48, assembly GCF_057809085.1. NCBI lineage: Bacteria > Pseudomonadati > Pseudomonadota > Betaproteobacteria > Burkholderiales > Comamonadaceae > Acidovorax > Acidovorax sp. FG48. Next base: position 6,751 of record NZ_JBMDJH010000034.1, read on the forward strand.
GGGTCGCCCCCGGCGGTGTTGAAGAAGACCAGGTAGGTCGGCGCGTTGTCGAGGAAGGAGCTGAGCAGCCCGGACGCCCAGAAGTACATGGCCGGGTCGGGGGTGCCGTCCGGCCGCGTGACAGCGGATACCACGGCGCCAAACGGACCATTGACGCCCGCCTTGAGCATGGCAATGACCGGAATGATGGTGAGGAAGATACCCGCAAACAGCTTGGCGACCTCCTGCATGGGGCCCCAGCTGAACTGGTTGTCTTCATGCACCTGTTTGGGCGTGATACGCAGGGACACCAGCGCCACGATGATCAGGCCCACGTCCCGCACGATTCCGGGCAGGCCTACCTCGGCCCCGGCGATGGTGAACGCCACCTGCGACTTCCACAGGCCGCTGAGCAGCACCAGCGCCACCACCACGCCCAGCAGCGCAAAGTTGGCCTTGCCGTCAAAGCCGATGGCTTTGGTGTCGGGGGTGGGGTCGGCCTTGAGCACCTCTTCGCGCCGGTGGTAGTACCAGGAGTCCATCACGAAAAAGATGGCGAGCAGGGAACCGACCAGGAACAGGGTCTCGGGGAAGATGTGGCTCACCGTCCAGAAGAAGTCCACGCCCTTCAGGAAGCCCAGGAACAACGGCGGGTCGCCCAGCGGCGTGAGCGAGCCCCCAGCGTTGGAGACGATGAAGATGAAAAACACCACCACATGCGCCGTGTGCTTGCGGTTGTCATTGGCGCGGATCAACGGGCGGATGAGCAGCATCGATGCCCCCGTGGTGCCCATGACGCTGGCCAGCACCGCGCCAATAGCGAGGATGGCGGTATTGAGCGCCGGGCTGCCATGCAGGTTGCCCCGGATGTAGATGCCCCCCGCCACGGTGAACAGCGCGGTGAGCAGGATGACGAACGGAATGTATTCGGCCACCAGCGCGTGCACAAAACTTGCGCCCGCTGCGCCCGGGCCAAACACCAGCGCAAACGGCACCAGAAAAGCCAGCGCCCAGCCCGCCGCGACCTTGCCGAAGTGGTGGTGCCAGAAGATAGGAGCCAACAGCGGCATCAAGGCAATCGACAGCAGAATGCCGGCAAAGGGCACACCCCACAGCACAGACAGTGCGCTGCCATCAATATCGGCCGCCAGTGCCAGCCCCGGCAACGCCGCCAGTAGGCCGGCCACTGCCAGCCCGCGCGTGAATTTCATGGTTTATGTCTCCGTCTCATTGCTAAAAAATCAGGGGGCAAGGTGTCGGCACCCGCGCGACACCTGCACTGCAAGGTCACACCGGCGAGGGGATCTCAAACACCTGGCGCAGGTAGGCCAGGTACTTCTCGTCATCGCACATGCCCTTACCCGGCGTGTCGGAGAGCTTGGCCACCGGCTGGTCGTTGCAACGCGTCATCTTGATGACCACCTGCAAGGGCTCGTGGGCTGGTGGGCTGCCGAGGTCGTTGGTCAGATTGGTGCCAATGCCAAACGCCAGCTGGCAGCGGCCCCGGAACTGCTGGTACAGCTCGATGATGCGCGGGATGGTGAGCGCATCGCTGAAGATCAGCGTCTTGGTCAGCGGGTCCACGCGGTTCTTGCGGTAATGGTCCAACAGGCGCTCCCCCCAGGCAAACGGGTCGCCGCTGTCATGGCGGGCTCCGTCGAACAGCTTGCAGAAGTACAGGTCAAAGTCGCGCAGGAAGGCGCTCATGCCGTACACGTCCGACAGCGCAATGCCCAGGTCGCCCCGGTATTCCTTGGCCCACATCTCGAAGCCGAACACCTGGCTGTCGCGCAGCCTCGGGCCCAGCGCCTGGCAGGCCTGCAGATACTCGTGCGCCATGGTGCCCAAAGGGGTCACGCCCAGCTTCATCGCGTACAGCACGTTGCTGGTGCCCGCAAACTGCCCAGGGCCTGCGGGTGCACCCGGGCGGCGGTCGCCGGTGCCCAGGCGGGCCACCAGCACGCGCAGCACTTCTTCGTGCCAGGCGCGGCTGAAGCGGCGGCGTGTGCCGTAGTCGGCAATCTTAAGGTCCGACAGGCCCTCGCCCTGCAGCAGTGCGATCTTGGCATCGAGCCGGCGGCGGCCTTCCGGAAAGTCGGGCACCTTCTGCGTGTTGCGAAAGTACACCTCGTTGATGATGGCCAGCACCGGGATCTCGAACAGGATGGTGTGCAGCCAGGGCCCGCGGATGGTGATGTCGATCTCGCCGTTGTGCTGGGGCGTGACGGTGATGTATTTCTCGTTGAGCCTGAACAGCCCCAGAAAGTCCACGAAGTCGCTCTTGATGAACCGCAGCGACCGCAGGTAGGCCAGTTCGGCATCCTGAAAATGCAGGCTGCACAGCGAACGGATCTCGTCGCGGATCTCGTTAGCAAACGGCGCCAGCTGCACGCCGGGGTTGCGGCACTTGAACTTGTATTCGACCTGCGCGCCCGGAAACTGGTGCAGCACCACCTGCATCATGGTGAACTTGTACAGGTCGGTGTCGAGCAGGCTGGTGATGATCATGGACAGGGCAAGCCTCAGAAACCGCGCACGCTGGGCACGCGATGCTCCGGCCGCGGACCGGACAACAAAGCCGCAAAGTGTAGGCCATCGCGGCGCCCAGTGCGCGGCACGGCGGGCGGCGTCAGCCAGTGTTCAGCCGCCGTCGGCCATTCAGGCTGTTCAGGGCCCAGGCGCACATCGCAACTGCGCCTGACGCTATCAAATCAGTAGCTACGGTTTGCAGCCACTGATCAACCGCCGATCCACTGCCCATTAGCCGGGCATGACCAGCGCCTGCAGCACGTTGCGCAATGCGTCTGGCACGACCACCGGGCGGCGGGTTTCACGGTCCACGTACACATGGATGAAGTGCCCCGCCGCCGCCGTCAGCGGCTCGCCCTGCGCAAACAGGCCCACCTCGTAACGCACGCTGGAGCCGCCCAGCCGCGCCACGCGGATGCCAGCCTCCACTGTCTGCGGGAACGCCAGCGGCGCGAAGTAATTGCATTGGGTCTCGATGACCAGGCCGATGGTCTGGCCCGCATGGATGTCCAGCACGCCCTGGTCGATCAGATGGGCGTTCACCGCCGTGTCGAACCAGCTGTAGTACACGACGTTGTTCACATGCCCATAAACGTCGTTGTCGGCCCAGCGTGTGGTGATGGGGCGAAACACGCGGTAGGCGCTGCGCGGCTGCGGAGCCGGGCGGACCGGCGCGGAAGAAGCGACAGGAGAGGGGCTGGCGGCAGAGGTCATGGCCGCACATTCTGCCAGCGCTGGTGGTACTGCCAGGCCACGCGCCAGGTGGTAAGTTGCGCCTGCAGCGTGTCCTCCAGGTCGTTGCCATAACCGCCCGCCATCACGAACACCGTGGGAATACGCCGCTGCCAGGCCCAGTCAAACACCCGCCGGTCGCGTGCCTCCAGCCCATCGTGGGTGACGGCGAGACGCCCCAGCCGGTCACCCACGTGGGGGTCCGCCCCCGCCAGATAAAACACTAGATCCGGCTTGCAGCGGTGGTCCAGCGTCTCCAAGGCCTGGTCCAGCGCGTGCAGGTACTCATCATCCGCACACCCGTCGGGCAGCTCCACATCCAGGTCGCTCGGCTCCTTGCGAAACGGAAAGTTGCGTGCGCCATGCAGCGACAGGGTGAACACGCTGTCGTCCCCCTGAAAGATATGGGCTGTGCCGTTGCCTTGGTGCACATCCAGGTCGATCACCGCCACCTGCAGCGGCCAGCCCGAGCCATCGTTCAGGTGGTCGGCCTGTGCCTGCCGGGCAGCCACCGCCACATCGTTGAACACACAAAAGCCACTGCCTTTGTCGGCATACGAGTGGTGCGTGCCGCCAGCCAGGTTGCCCGCCACCCCCTCGCGCCACGCGGCGCGGGTAGCGGCCAGGGTGGCGCCCACCGAGCGGCGCGCGCGTTCGGCCATGGCCGGGCTCCAGGGAAAGCCGATCTCCCGCTGGGCGGCGGGCGCGAGCGTGCCGTGGGCCACAGCGTCGATGTACTGCGGGCTGTGCACGCGCGCCAGCGCCTCATCGGATGCGGGCAGTGCCTCTTTCAGTACGGCGCCCGGCAAATGCTCTGCAATCCGGTCGCGCAGCATGCGGTACTTGGCCATGGGGAAGCGGTGGCCCTCGGGCAGGGGCAACACGAAGTGGTCGGCGTAGTAAGCATGCATGACACGATTGTGGCAAGCCGAGGATTTCTGGGTGATCGTGTCTAATTTGCTGCGCTGCAACAAAAACCCCTTGCAATAGCGCCGCAAGTCCCTAAAATTCAATCCATGCTGCACTGCAACATGACTATCAGGTCAAGGTCAGCGCAGATGTCCGTGAACCACCCCGGCCCCATGGGCCCTCATTTTTAGGAGATATGACATGTCGCTGACCGCAGAACAAATCCTGGCATCCCACAAGGCCAACATCGAAACCCTGTTTGGCCTGACCTCCAAGGCTTTCGAAGGCGTGGAAAAGCTGGTCGAACTGAACGTGACCGCTTCGCGCGCTGCGCTGTCCGAAGCCGCCAACCACACGCAAGCCGTGCTGGCCGTGAAGGACGCCCAAGAACTGCTGGCCCTGCAAGCCGGCCTGTTCCAGCCCCTGGCTGAAAAGACCGCCGCTTACAGCCGCCACCTGTATGACATCGCTTCGGGCACCGGCGCCGAGTTCGGCAAGGCTTTCGAAGCCCAGGCCACCGACGCGCAGAAGGCTTTCACCAACCTGGTGGACAGCGCCGCCAAGAATGCCCCCGCCGGTTCCGAAACCGCTGTGGCCGTGATGAAGAGCGCCGTGTCTGCCGCCAACAACGCGTTTGAGTCGGTGCAAAAGGCTGTCAAGCAAGCGTCTGACGTGGCTGAAGCCAACTTCAACGCCGTGGCCAACACCGCTGCCAACGCTGCCAAGACGGCTGCTCCCCGCAAGCGTTAATCGCCTTACCTGCGGTCTGGAGTGCAACCTCTAGGCCGCGTTCAGGGAATACCCTGATAATTCAACCCATGCGCTACTGACCTTGTCAACAGCGCCCCAGTTGTCTCCTTGGATCCTCTCGAAACCCCCGTTTCAAGGATCCTTTTAAAGCCCGGTTTTACGACCGGGCTTTTTTTTGGTCTGCCCGCTGCAGTGGTCAAAACAGCGGGCACTGGAACCGGCCCGCGTTAAGAACTCATCCACTGGAGGCGACCCAGTGCCCAGCGCATTGGGCCCTTGCGCCACCTCAAACCCGGACGCCAAATCCGGCCTTTGCGCTGAACATTGATCAAGAATAATTCGCGTTTGCTTTATCATTGCCGCAGTTTCAACCCCGAAAGATGCAACCCATGTCGAAGACTGTGAAAGCCTTGTTGGGCGCTTGTGCGCTGGCCGCCGCTGCAGGTGCCGTGCATGCCCAGGAACAAGTGGTCAACCTCTACTCGGCCCGCCACTACTCCACCGACGAGGCCCTGTACACCGGCTTCACCAAGGCCACGGGCATCAAGATCAACCGTGTGGATGCCGACGATGCCGGCATCCTGGCCCGGCTGAAGGCCGAGGGCGCCGCCTCCCCCGCCGACGTCATCCTGCTGGTGGACGCTGCCCGCCTGTACAAGGGCGAGGTGGACGGCCTGTTCCAGCCCATCCAGTCCAAGGTGCTGAACGATGCCATCCCCGCCAACCTGCGCAGCCAGCCGGCTGCGGACGGCGGTATCTCGTGGTTTGGCCTGTCCACCCGTGCGCGCGTGATCGTCTACAACAAGGTCAAGATGCAAAAGGCCGATGTGGACACCTACGAAGAACTGGGTGACCCCAAGAACAAAGGCAAGCTGTGCATCCGCTCGGGCTCGCACCCCTACAACCTGAGCCTGTTCGGCGCGGTGACGGAACACATGGGCGAACAGAAGGCCGAGGCCTGGCTCAAGGGCATGGTGGCCAACCTGGCCCGCCCGCCCAAGGGTGGCGACACCGACCAGATCAAGGCCGTGGCCGCCGGCGAGTGCGATATCGCCGTGACCAACACCTACTATCTGGCGCGCATGATGCGGTCCAACAAGCCCGAAGACGTAGCCGTGGTCAACAAGGTGGGCGTGGTGTTCCCCAACCAGGAATCCTGGGGCACGCACCTGAACATCGCTGGCGGCGCAGTGGCCAAGCACTCCAAGAACCAGGCCAACGCCATCAAGTTCCTCGAATACCTGGCCAGCCCCGAGGCACAGAACTACTTTGCGAATGGCAACAACGAGTGGCCTGCAGCCAAGGGCGTGGCGCTGGACAACCCGGCACTCAAGGCCATGACCGGTGGCAAGCCTTTCAAGAGCGAGACCATCCCGATCAGCGCGGTGGGTGCAAACACCACCAAGGTGCAGCAGATGCTGGACCGCGTGGGCTTCCAGTAACCTGCCCTCACCCACCACAAGCCCGGCCTGGTCCGGGCTTTTTTTCGCGTTCAGCACGGCAGGGAGATGCGCCATAATTGACGTTTACGTTAACGTCACTTACTGGAGACAACCATGGACATCCAAGGCAAGGTATTCATCGTCACCGGCGGCGCATCGGGCCTGGGCGAAGGCACGGCACGCATGCTGGCCGCCCAGGGCGGCATCGTGGTCATTGCCGACATGCAGGCCGAAAAAGGCGAGGCCGTAGCCAAAGAAATCGGCGGCGCGTTCGTGAAGTGCGATGTGAGCAACGAGGCCGACGGCCAGGCCGTGGTGGCCAAGGCCGTGTCGCTGGGCAAACTGGTGGGCCTGGTGAACTGCGCCGGCATCGCCCCCGCCGAGAAGACCGTGGGCAAGAACGGCGCGCATGCGCTGGCCCTGTTCAGCAAGACCATCACGGTCAACCTGATCGGGAGCTTCAACATGATCCGCCTGGCCGCTGAGGCCATGAGCAAGAACGAGCCCGAATCCACCGGCGAGCGTGGCGTGCTGATCTCCACGGCCAGCGTGGCTGCCTATGACGGCCAGATCGGCCAGGCCGCCTATGCAGCCTCCAAGGGCGGCGTGGTGGGCATGACCCTGCCAATTGCCCGTGACCTGGCCCGCAACGGCATCCGCAACATGACCATTGCGCCCGGCATCTTCGGCACCCCCATGCTGTTTGGCATGCCACAAGAGGTGCAGGACGCGCTGGCTGCTGGCGTGCCCTTCCCCAGCCGACTGGGCACCCCGCAGGACTACGCCAAGCTGGTGCGCCACATCCTCGAAAACGACATGCTCAATGGCGAGGTGATCCGTCTGGACGGTGCCATTCGCCTGGCTCCACGCTAAGCCGGCACCGGGGTCATTGAAGCGAGTCTTAATGCTACTCTTTCGATAGCAACTCAGGCATATTCCTCTAGCGCATGGCGCTTGTTTGGCACAAAAAGCAGTCCATCAGGAGCCTGCACAGGCCGCGGGACTACCGCGAGCCAAACCCTTTGCTGATGCCCCCACCGCCGCGCCCACAACGCGGCGGTTTTGTTTGGGCGGTGGCTTGCCTCTGCCTCCCGCCCTCTCAACCCAATACCGCGTGGCCTTGGGTAAGAAGCCCCTGCAAGTCGGCAGCACGCACCGGGCGGCTGAAGTGGTAACCCTGCCCCGTGTCGCAGCCCAGTCCCAAAAGCACATCGCGCTGCGCCACCGTTTCCACACCCTCTGCGATGGTCTCCAGACCCAGGCTTTGCGCCAGGCCGATGATGGCGCGCACGATGTGGGGCGCGCTGGGGTCTTCACCCAGATGGCGCACAAACGACTGGTCGATCTTGAGCTTGTGCACCTTGAGGCGCTGGATGTAGCTGAACGACGAGTACCCGGTGCCAAAGTCGTCGATGGACAGTTGCACGCCCAGGTCATACAGCTGCCGCACGATGGCAATCACCTGCTCCGGTGCATCCATGGCGATGCTTTCGGTCAGCTCCAGCTCCAGCATCAGCGGGGGCACGTTGCTGTCGGCCAGCGCCCGTCCCACCATGTCCACCAGACCCGGGTGGCGAAACTGCACCATCGACAGGTTCACCGCCACCACCAGCTCAGTATGGCCTGCATCACGCCACTGCCGGGCCTGGGCCAACGCAGTGCGCAGCACCCATTCGCCGATGCCCAGAATCTGGCCGCTGCTCTCGGCCACCGGTATAAATTCGGCCGGGCTGACGACGCCCAGCTCAGGGTGCGTCCAGCGCAGCAAGGCCTCCACGCCCACCAAGCGCCGGTCCTTCAGCCGAATTTGTGGCTGGTAGTGCAGTGTCAACTGGCCCTGCACCAAGGCACTGCGCAGGGCGTTCTCGATCTGCAGCACCCTGAGCGACCGGGCCTGCATGTCCGCCGAGAAGAACCGGTAGGTGTCACGCCCGGACTCTTTGGCGCGGAACATGGCAGCGTCGGCGCGCTGCGCCAGGGTCTCGAAGTCCCCCCCATCCTCGGGGTACATCGCAATACCGATGGAAGAAGTCACCACCAGCTCGTGGTGCTCCAGCTTGCAGATACGGCGCACTTGCGCTTGCAGCTCGTCGGCTACATGGGCTGCCTGCTGCGCATCGGTGAGCGGCAGCACGATGACGAACTCGTCCCCGCCCTGCCGCGACACCGTGTCTTCATCGCGCACCACCGACTGCAACCGGTGCGCAATCTCGATCAGCAAGCCGTCCCCTACCTGGTGACCGAGCGAGTCGTTAACATTCTTGAAGTGATCCAGGTCCAGGTACAGCAGCGCGAGCTGATGGCCGCTGCGCTGGGTCAACGCAAGGGCCTGGCTGAACCGGGACGCGAACATCGTGCGGTTGGGCAGGCCCGTCAGCGCATCGAAGTTGATCAGCTTGCGGATGCGCTCCTCGTCACGCCGGCGCTCCGTCACGTCTTCCTGTACGGCCAGGTAGTGGGTGATGCGGCCCTGTTCGTCGTGCAATGGCGAGATGATGGCGGACTCGTTGTACTCGCCGCCGCCTTTGCGGCGGTTGACGAATTCGCCACGCCACGGACGGCCCGATGTCAGATGCGCCCACAGGTCGGCATACACGCTGGCAGGCGTGGCCCCGGCACTCAGCAGACGCGGGTTACGGCCAATCACCTCCTCGGGGCTGTAGCCTGTCGTGGCGGTGAACGCGGGGTTCACGTATTCGATGTTGCCGTCAGCGCCTGCAATGAAAATGGAGTTAGGCGCCTGCTCCACGGCATGCCGCAGCTTGCGCAGGGTGTCCAACATCTGAACCCGCTGCGTGATGTCGCGGGACAGCACCACAAAGTGATCATCCGTTTCATCCTCCATTCCCTTGCGCGCCACGGACAGCTCAAACCAGTGCTGCCCATCGGGCAAGTCCAGTGCGTACTGGAAGTCGCGGGCCAGGCCCTGCTCTGCTGCGGCATTGATCGCAGCCTGCGCTACGGCGGCTGCCGCAGGGGGCAGGATGTCGTGGATCGAACGCCCCACGACCTCGTTGGCGGGCATCAGCAGCAATTCGGGCTGGCGCGTATGGATCTGCACATAGCGACCGTCGCGGGTCACCTCGAACATCAAGTCAGGCACGGCATCTAGCACGGCCCGCATGGCCTTGTCGGACTGCTTGAGCACCCGGTACGGTGCCTCGATGGTGCCCACAAAAATGGCGCGGTACAGGTAGTAGTACCCCACCACCTTGTACATATGGCCCAGCAGATTGAAGGGGTCGGTCGCGACGACGTAGAACGTGAAAAAAAACTCGCTCAGGGCCATCACCCACACGGCGGCGAACAACCTGGCCACATCGAAAGCGGCACGCTCCCGCGCCCAGTGCAGCAGCACGCCCAGCGACGCCGCGTACAAGGCCACCACGCCGTACTCGGAAGCAATCTTGAACCGTGTGAGCCCCTGGTCGTCATAGGTCTGCGGGTACCACTGTGGAAACAAGAACACAACGGCGTGGATGACTGCGACAACGGCCAGTACCAGCGCAAGCACCAAAAACCTGCCAGGGCCAGGTGCAGCTGCATCGCCCGGCACGCGCCAATGCAGCGCCACCGCGCCGAGAAGCGTCAGCGCCCCCAGGTATCGCGCGGGCAACCAGAAATTGATGCCCTTGGCCACCGAGTTGGGCGTGATGTAGTCGGGCATGCCAGCGAATGACAGCATGTGCGAAAAATCCAGGATCGCCACGCCCAGAAAGCCGCAGGCCAGGATGAGAACATTGCGCTGCGGATTGAGGCTGTGTGCCTTCCACCCCACTGCAAACACCAGGGCAGACACAGCAATGGACAGCGTCTCCAGCACTTGGTGCAGCGTGAGGTAGTGCCCCACCCGTTGCGGACTGGCCACCGAGAAATAGGCCCAGGCTGCGATCACCCCACCGGTCAACAAGTAAAGCACCGGCGCCACAGCTTTGAAGCTGGCCAGGTGCTGTGGGTGAATCTGCAGCCGAAAAAGGTTCATAGGCGCGGGATGGATCTTTGAGAGCCGTCTGGGCGGTAGGGAGATGCGGCCGGATACCGCTGATTCTTGCACAGGCCCTACCACTTGTAACAGGTTGAACCCCAGCAGCGGCCTGTATCAAGATGCTTGCACAGCCATGCGAGCGCATGGCGTACCAAAAGAGGCATAAAAAAACCGCTGCAGTCTTGCGACTGCAGCGGTTGATATCTGGCGGAGTGGACGGGACTCGAACCCGCGACCCCCGGCGTGACAGGCCGGTATT
>NZ_JBMDJH010000035.1:0-17100 GCF_057809085.1 Acidovorax sp. FG48
GGCTCTTACAGCCCAGAAAACCCCAGTCTCATAAAGACTGGGGTTTTTTGCTTTGGAAAGGCGGAAGTTAGTCACCGCTGTCCCGGCATCTTCTGCAACTATTGGCCATGCAACTGCAAGACATTCTTTATTCCCAGGGCTTTGGTACGCGACGTGTCTGTGCGGGGCTGATTCAGCAGGGATGGGTTTCGGTGTGTGATGCGTCATCGCCCAATGCTGACTACGTGCTTTGCTCGGAGGCAACGGCCGATTTCGAACCCGAAGGACTGCTGCTTCGCGTGCAAGGCGTGGACTGGCCTTTCCACGCCAAGGCTTACGTACTGCTGCATAAGCCTGCCGGTACGGAATGCTCTCAAAAGCCTTCTACCTATCCCAGCATCTACACGCTATTGCCTCTGCCGTTGCGCCAGCGACCCACAAAGAGTGCGGTGCAAGGCGTGCAGGCGGTGGGGCGTCTTGATCAGGACACCACCGGCATGCTGCTACTGAGCGATGACGGGCAGTTCATCCACCGCTTGAGTTCGCCCAAGAAGCATGTGCCGAAGGTCTATCAAGTCACGACCAAACACCCTGTGGATGAGGCGCAGGTGTCGAAACTGTTGGCAGGAGTTGTTCTGGACGACGACCCCAAGCCAGTGCGTGCAGCACATTGCACCATGGTGGACACCCATCGCTTGGATATGACACTGACCGAAGGTAAATACCACCAGGTCAAACGGATGATTGCTGCTGTTGGTAACAGGGTGGAAGGGCTGCACCGCTCTCGCATTGGGGGCATGGACTTGCCGGCAGATTTGGCGCCCGGGCAATGGCGATGGCTCAGTGCGTCTGATCTTGAGCTTCTGAGCAGCAACACTTGAGTCGTTCTTCAGGGGGGAATCGTTGTTGTTTGGCGCCAAGCGTGCGGTCGATGCATGGTGCTCCCTATCCTTGAAGGTCCAGTCATCTAAGCGAATTCGGCCCTTCTGGTGTAGTGCGACGGCATCTCTCAGCGCGCCCAGCATCCTTGCTCGTTCCAGTGCCGACATGACTTTGGTCAAAGAGTGCACGATCACCCTGATGTTACGTGTTGTCGCTCAAGACCTCGGCAGGCGCGGCGCTACACTCCAAGGCTGTGTTGAAAGTGGTTTTGTGAAGATTCTCTCGATTGCACGCACCTGCGTTATCGCCCTTGGTGGGTTGTGGTATTCCGTTGCCAGTGTCGCATCGGGCGCGCCGCCTCTTTTTGTGCTCAATTCGCTGGAGGCCAACGTCAGCGTCATCGACCCGGTGACCTGGGCCGAGACAGCCCGAATTCCCACGGGCAAAGAGCCGCACCATCTGTATCTGACGCCCGATGAAAAATCGATCATCGTGGCCAACGCGCTCGGCGATACCCTGACTTTTGTAGACCCCCGTACCGCCGAGGTGCAGCGTACGGTGCGCGGCATTGTGGACCCCTACCACCTGCGCTTCAGCCCGGACATGAAATGGTTCATCACGGCCGCCAACCGCCTGAACCATGTGGATTTTTACCGCTGGGATGGCAAGGACTTGACGCTGGTGCAGCGTGTGGCCACCTCCCGCACGCCCAGCCATCTGTGGATCGATAGCCGCAGCACCACCGTCTACTCGACCATGCAGGACAGTGACGAACTGGTGGCGATTGACATTGCCACCCAGACCATCAAATGGCGCGTCAAAACAGGACCCATGCCTGCGGATGTGTATGGCAGCCCCGATGGCAAGCACCTGTTTGTGGGCCTCACGGGCGGTGACAGCGTGGAGGTGTTCGATATCTCCGGGCGTGAAGCGATCAGCGTCAAGCGGATCAAGACAGGCAACGGTGCACACGCTTTTCGTGCCGCTGGCGACGGGCGCCACCTGTATGTGAGCAATCGCGTGGCCAACTCGATCAGCAAGATCGACATGAACACCCAGCAGGTCGTCGAGTCGTACCCCGTGCCTGGCGGCCCTGATTGCATGGATGTTTCGGCGGATGGACGCTACATCTACGTCAGTTCGCGTTGGGCGCGGAAGCTGTCCGTGGTGGATACCCAGGCCAAGAAGGTGGTGCGCCAGGTCAACGTGGGCAAATCGCCCCACGGCGTGTGGACCTTGCAGCACGCGCCGCGTTGAGCGTTGCACAGCCGGTCAGAGGTATGTTTCTCAGCGCTCTTCGTGCAACACACGGCAGGCGTCGCAATGCTATTGTATTGATAGCTGCTTGGGCATGTTTCACTAGCGCTACTGCGCAAAATGAGTGCAAAAAGCCCCTCTACCTGACCTTTGACACCGGCCACATGGAGGTGGCGCCGTTGGTGGCGGAGGTCCTCAAACGCCAGCAGGTGCACGTGACCTTCTTTGCCGCCAACGAGCGCACGAAGGAAGGCGATGGAAGCCTGGGAGATCATTGGGCTCCGTGGTGGCGTGCGCGCGCTGCGGAGGGGCATGAGTTTGCCTCCCATACCTGGAACCACACCTACTGGCGCGCCGATGCTGGCAACGCGCAACACCCGGCGTTTCGGGTTCGCCCCTCGGCGGGACCGCGTGAGGGGCAGAGTTTTGTGATGTCGGCGGCGGAATACTGCGAAGAAATCACCCATGCAGCGGATCGCCTGAAGGCCATAACTGGGAAGACGCCTTTGCCCCTGTTCCGCGCGCCGGGCGGCAAGACCTCTGCGCAATTGATTGCCAGTGCAAAGGCTTGCGGTTATGCGCATGTGGGTTGGTCGCCCGCCGGCTTTTTGGGCGATGAGCTGCCCAGTGAGACGGCCAGCAACGCCGCGCTGCTGAACAAGGCGCTGCGCGATGTGCGCAGTGGCGACATTCTCCTGGCTCACCTGGGGATCTGGTCGCGCAAGGACGCCTGGGCGCCCGCTGTGCTGGAGCCTTTGATTGAAGGGCTCAAGCAGCGAGGGTTTTGCTTTCGCACCCTGCGGGACCATCCGGACTATGCAGCCGCAGTGGCTCAGGTTCGCTAGAGGGGCTGTGGGGCCAGTGCGACCATGGATGCAGTGGCGCAGGGCGCAGTTGCCGAATGGGTGCATGAATAAACGGGTGCCAGGGAGCGCAACACGATGGGATGGCTAGGCGGCGTATTTGACAGCGTGCAGCAATGGCTTTTTGAGAGCGTGCTGCAGCCGCTGATGTTCACCACAGGGTTGGCCAGCCTGCTGGAGAACGGCTATGAGGCTTCTGGATGGCTGCTGGTGGGCTTCCTGCAACTGGTGGTCATCGTGGCCGTGATTGGTCCGATGCAGCGCTGGTGGCCAGTGGAGGAGATCACTGACCGCGCCACCATACGCACCGACATCCTCTACACCCTGATCCACCGGCTGGGGCTGTTTCGTCTGGCGCTGTTCTTCACAGTAGACCCGCTCGCGGATTCGTTGTTTGGTGCGCTGCGTGTGGCAGGTGTCAGCACCTTCCAGCTCGACGGCATCTGGCCGGGTGTGACGGACATCTCCTGGGTCAGTTTGCTGCTGTACCTGGTGGTGTTCGATTTTGTGGACTACTGGATCCACCGGGGGCAGCATCACTTCGAGTGGTGGTGGCGACTGCATTCGCTGCACCATGCGCAGCAGCAGATGACGATGTGGAGCGACAACCGCAACCACCTGCTCGACGACCTGCTGCGCGACGTGATTCTGGTGACGGTGGCGCAGCTGATCGGTGTTGCGCCAGGGCAGTTCATTGCCATTGTGGCCATCACCCAGCTCAGCGAGAGCTTTCAGCACGCCAACGTGCGGCTGTGGTTCGGTCAGGTGGGGGAGCGGCTCTGGATCAGCCCCCGGTTTCACCGTCGGCACCACAGCATTGGCATTGGCCACGAGACGGTCAAGGCCTCGACCGAGGCGATATCGGGCCAAACTGCAACGCCACCGCGCGTGGTACTCGGCGGGCACAACTTTGGGGTGCTGCTGCCCTGGTGGGACATGCTGATGGGCACGGCCAACTTCGAAAAGCGGTTTGACCCGACCGGTGTGCGCGACCAGGTGGAGCCGGGGCCTGATGGCCGCGTGCGCGACTACGGCAGGGGATTCTGGTCCCAGCAATGGCGGGGCGTGCTGAGGTTGCTGGGCAAGGCGTGAGCGGCCCGGCAGGCGCTGCCTGTATGCTTGCAGCCATGGGATTACTGCTTGATTCTTTCTGGCGTGCCGCCGCCTACTGCCTGCGTCCGCGTGTGATCGCGCTGTCGCTCCTGCCCCTGGTCTTGATGGCCGTGTTGGCGATGGGCCTGGGCTACTTTTACTGGGACGTGGCAGTGCAGGCAATGCGCACCTTGCTCGATGCCTCCTCGCTGCTGGCCAGCGTCTGGGGCTGGCTCCAGGGCTGGGGCCTGGGGGATGTGACGGCCGTCATGGCGCCGCTGATGGTGGTGCTGGCTGTGGCACCTGTGTTGGTGGTGGTGTCGCTGCTGGCCGTGGCGGTACTGATGACGCCTGCCTTGGTGGCCTTGGTGGCCGCCCGGCGTTTTCCGGACCTGAAGCGCAAAAAAGGCGGGTCTTTCATCGCGAGTGTTGCTTGGTCCGTGGGCTCCACGGTGCTGGCGCTCGTGGCCCTGGTGGTGTCGGTTCCGCTGTGGCTGGTTCCGCCGCTGGTCCTCGTTTTGCCGCCCTTGATCTGGGGATGGCTGACCTACCGGGTGATGGTGTTTGACGCACTGGCGGACCACGCCAGCAAGGAGGAGCGCCAGGAGATCTTCCGGCGCCATCGCAGCAGCCTGCTGGGTATTGGCATCGTCACGGGTTACCTGGGGGCGGCGCCCAGCATCGTGTGGGCATCGGGTGTGGTGTTTGCCGCCGCGTTTTTTGTGCTGGTGCCACTGGCGATCTGGATCTACACCCTGGTGTTCGCGTTTTCCTCGCTGTGGTTCACGCACTATGGCCTGGCCGCCTTGCAACGCTTGCGGGCCGAGCGGGGGTCGAATATGCCCATGGCCGAGCCCGCCCCTTCGTCGGCCTCGTCTGCATTGACCCCACGCCCTGCGGACACGCCAGCGCTGGGAACTGCGGCCCCTACTGCGGCCGCGCTACCACCCCCTGCCATTTCGCCCTCTGGAGACAACGCACCATGACACCTACCTTCGGCCTCATCATCGTGGGCGACGAGATCCTGTCAGGCAAACGGGCCGACAAGCACATGCCCAAGGTGATCGAACTGTTGTCGGCACGCGGCCTGTCCCTGGCCTACGCCGACTATGTGGGCGACAACCCGGACCGGATCACGGCCACTTTGCAGCGGGCGTTTGCGTCGGCCGATGTGGTGTTCTCGTGTGGCGGCATTGGTGCAACGCCTGACGACCACACGCGGCAGTGCGCTGGACGAGCCCTGGGCCAGGATCTGGCACTGCACCCAGAGGCCGAGGCGCTGATCCGCGAACGCATGCAGGATGTGGCGCGAGAGCAGGGCGTGCCCTACGAGCCTGATCGCTCCGACAACGTGCACCGCCTCAACATGGGCATGTTCCCGGTGGGCGCGCGCATCATCCCCAACCCTTACAACAAGATCCCCGGCTTCAGCTGCGACGGGCCTGGCGGTGGATCTGTGCACTTCGTTCCAGGGTTTCCTGTGATGGCCTGGCCCATGATCGAGTGGGTGCTGGAGCACCATTACGCAGCCCATTTCAACCGCGCGCCGCAGACCGAGCAGTCGGTGGTGGTCTTTGGTGCGATGGAGGCCTCGTTGACGCCCCTCATGGAGCAGATTGAAAAATCACACCCTGATGTGCGGGTGTTCAGTTTGCCCAGCGTAGATCATCCACAATACGGGCGGCATATCGAACTGGGTGTCAAAGGGCCTGCGTCTTCCGTGCCCGCCGCATGGGAGGCACTAAAAACAGGGTTGCACGAATTTGGTGCAAATTGTGGCCCTGAATTGGTGCGTAACCTCTGAGGTCCAGATTGGATAGATGAATTGCACCGTATTGGTGCTTTTGGGCGTATGCCACGCCGACCTGCCGCTAGTAGCGCTCCTTCATAGTGCGGTGCTGCACTCGGCTGGCACGCAAACTGCTTTTGTTTCAGCAAACTCTTTTTTCAACAAGCGCTTTATCCAGGAGAACCTGATGGCCAAGACCGTTGCAGACGTGATGAAGATGGTGAAGGAGAACGAAGTCAAGTTCGTTGACTTCCGTTTTACCGATACCCGTGGCAAACAACAGCACACCACGGTGCCCGTCTCTCACTTCGACGAAGACAAGTTCACTTCGGGCCACGCCTTTGACGGCTCGTCGATTGCCGGTTGGAAGGGCATCGAAGCCTCCGACATGCAGCTGATCCCCGACCCGAGCACGGCCAACATCGATCCTTTCTTCGAAGAAACGACGCTGATCCTGACCTGCGACGTGATCGAGCCCGCCGACGGCAAGGCCTATGACCGTGACCCGCGCTCCATCGCCAAGCGCGCTGAAGCCTACCTGAAGGCCTCCGGTCTGGGCGACACCGCCTACTTCGGTCCTGAGCCAGAATTCTTCATCTTCGACGGCGTGCGCTGGAGCACCGAGCCCAACAACACCTTCTACGAAATCGAAGAGTACGAAGCCCCCTGGAACACTGGCGCCAAGCTCGAAGGCGGCAACCGCGGCCACCGTCCCACCGTCAAGGGCGGCTACTTCCCCGTGCCTCCCGTTGACAGCACGCAAGACATGCGCGCCGAGATGTCCCTGATCCTTGAATCCCTGGGCATCCCGGTCGAAGTGTTCCACCACGAAGTGGCGGGCGCTGGCCAGAACGAAATCGGCACCAAGTTCAGCACGCTGGTCGAGCGCGCAGACTGGACCATCCTGCAAAAGTACGTGATCCACAACGTGGCCAACGCCTACGGCAAGACCGCCACGTTCATGCCCAAGCCTTACCACGGCGACAATGGCTCCGGCATGCACGTGCACCAGTCCGTGTGGAAGGACGGCAAGAACCTGTTCGCTGGCGACGGCTATGCCGGTCTGTCGGACTTCGCGCTGTACTACATCGGCGGCATCATCAAGCACGCCCGTGCCCTGAACGCCATCACCAACCCCGGCACCAATAGCTACAAGCGCCTGGTGCCTCACTTCGAAGCCCCGGTGAAGCTGGCCTACTCGGCCAAGAACCGTTCTGCCTCGATCCGCATTCCTTATGTGGCCAACCCCAAGGGCCGTCGCGTGGAAGCCCGCTTCCCCGATCCACTGATGAACCCTTACCTGGGCTTCGCTGCACTGCTGATGGCCGGTCTGGACGGCGTGGAAAACAAGATCCATCCGGGCGAAGCCGCCACGAAGGACCTGTAC
The DNA here is from genome assembly GCF_057809085.1 of Acidovorax sp. FG48. Taxonomy (NCBI): domain Bacteria; kingdom Pseudomonadati; phylum Pseudomonadota; class Betaproteobacteria; order Burkholderiales; family Comamonadaceae; genus Acidovorax; species Acidovorax sp. FG48. Next base: position 7,250 of record NZ_JBMDJH010000035.1, read on the forward strand.
CACCTGCCTCCCGAAGAAGACAAGCTGGTGCCCACCGTGTGCCACAGCCTGGACCAAGCCCTGGAGCACCTGGACAAGGACCGCGCGTTCCTGACCAAGGGTGGCGTGTTCACCGACAGCATGATCGACGCCTACATCGATCTGAAGATGAACGAAGTGACCCGCTTCCGCATGGCCGTGCACCCTGTCGAGTACGACATGTACTACTCGCTGTAATCGTCTGCTTGCAGACCATGGCTCAAAAAGGCGGCGTAAGCCGCCTTTTTTCATGGGCGGGCGAAGCGGGCGGACGCGCTGAGTGCACGTGGTGGAACCAAGGCGTCCGGTGTTGCATCCGTATACACAGCCCTGCAAGGGTCTGTCTTTGTTGGATTGGAGATGTGAGGTGATTGGGGGATACTCCCCCGACCCCTGCATGTCCGTGCGAGGAAACCGAATGAAAAAAACGCTCATCACCCTGCTTCTCATCGCCGCCGCCGTTCCCGCAGTCCAGGCGCAAGACCGCATCTATCGTTGCGGCAACGAATACACCAACAACGCGCAGCAGGCCAAGGAGCGTGGCTGCAAGCTGGTCGAAGGCGGCAATGTCACCGTGGTGCAGGGCACCCGCCCGGCGTCTGCCGCAGCCCCTGCCGCCGGTGGCGGTGGGGCAGCAGCTCCGTCGTCTGCGACCTCGCCCGCCAACGCTCCGCGCGTGAGCAACAACGAGCAAAAGTCCCGTGACTCGGATGCCCGCGCCATTCTGGAGTCCGAGCTGCGCAAGGCGGAAACGCGCCATGCCGAGTTGCTCAAGGAATACAACAACGGTGCGCCCGAGCGCAATGCGCTGGATCTGCGCAACCCCCAGCGCTATACCGAGCGCACGGCCGAACTCAAGGCCAGCCTCGCCCGCAGCGAGAGCGACATCGCAGGGATCAAGCGCGAGATTGCCCGCCTGCCCGCGCCCGCTGCGCCCACCAACTGACAACGGCGACAGCGCGTGAGTGCCCCTTCCTTTCCCGACCTGCCCGGCACTGACACCGGGCGTTTTCATTCCCTGGACCTGATGTCCACCCTGGTGGCGGTGCTGCGTGCGGATGATGGTGCCGTGCAGTTTGCCAACGCCGCCCTGGAAAACACGCTGGGCCTCTCGCGCCGCACCCTGGAAGGGGCGGACTTTTCCACCTTCTTCACCGACCCCGCATTGCTGCAGACCGCCCTGGCGGGCGCCCGGGGCAAAGACTTTGCCGCGCTGCGCTACGAGGCCAGCCTGAAACGCCTGCACCAGGACCCGGTGCCCGTGCATGTCAATGTGGCCGATGCCGAGCAGGTGGGCGAAATCCTGGTGGAGCTGTGGCCGCTGGAGCAGCAGGCCCGCCAGGACCGCGAAGAGCGCCTGCGCGACCAGGCCCAGGCCAACAAGGAGCTGATCCGCAACCTGGCCCACGAGATCAAGAACCCGCTGGGCGGCATTCGGGGCGCGGCGCAACTGCTGGAGATGGAACTCGATAACCGCGAGCTCACCGAATACACCCAGGTCATCATCCACGAGGCCGACCGCCTGCAAAGCCTGGTGGACCGGTTGCTAGCTCCCCACCGCCATCCGCATCTGGTGGGCGACGTGAACATCCACGAGGTGTGCGAGCGCGTGCGCTCGCTCGTGCTGGTCGAATACCCGCAAGGCCTCAAGGTTCAGCGCGACTACGACACCTCCATCCCCGAGTTTCGCGGGGACCGTGCGCAGCTCATTCAGGCGGTGCTGAACATCGTGCAGAACGCGGCCCAGGCGCTGTCAGAGCGTATCGCCAAGGGCGATGCCGTGATCACGCTGCGCACACGTGTGGCCCGCCAGGTCACGTTCGGCCGGCAACGCTATCGGCTGGCACTGGAATTGCATGTCATCGACAACGGACCGGGCGTACCCGATGCCATCAAGGAGCGGATTTTTTACCCCTTGGTGTCGGGTCGGGACGGCGGATCAGGGCTGGGGCTGACGTTGGCGCAAACCTTCGTGCAGCGACACCACGGGTTGATCGAATGCGACAGCGTACCGGGTCGCACCGACTTCCGAATCCTGATCCCCTTGCCTTGACAGCGCACGACGGTCCCTGACACGCAACCACAGGGAAGGTAAGAAAAACATATGAAGCCGATCTGGATAGTAGATGACGACCCCTCGATCCGCTTCGTCCTGGAAAAGGCGCTGGCCCGCGAGAACCTGCCCACGCGCAGCTTCACCCACCCGCGCGAAGTGCTGGACGCACTGGCCGATGTCACTGCGGGCGACCCCGCCCGCCAGGGCCCCCAGGTCTTGGTGAGCGACATCCGCATGCCCGGAGGCTCGGGCCTGCAACTGCTGGAGAAGGTGCGCGAGCTGCAGCCCGGCCTGCCCGTCATCATCATGACGGCGTACTCCGACCTCGACAGCGCGGTATCGGCCTTTCAGCGCGGCGCGTTCGAATACCTGCCCAAGCCCTTTGACCTGCCCAAGGCGGTAGAGCTGATCCGCCGCGCGGTCGAAGAAAGCCAGCGCGAAGAAGTCACCGAAGAGCGCCAGACCGCGACCCCCGAAATGCTGGGCCAGGCGCCCGCCATGCAGGACGTGTTCCGCGCCATCGGGCGACTGTCGCAAAGCCAGGTCACGGTGCTCATCACCGGCGAATCGGGTTCGGGCAAGGAACTGGTGGCGCGCGCGCTGCACAAGCACTCGCCCGTGGCGGACGGCCCCTTTGTGGCCATCAACACCGCCGCCATTCCCAAGGACTTGCTGGAGAGCGAACTCTTCGGCCACGAGCGCGGTGCCTTCACTGGTGCGCAGACGCAGCGGCGCGGCCGCTTCGAGCAGGCCGAGGGCGGCACGCTGTTCCTCGACGAAATCGGCGACATGCCGTTTGACCTGCAGACACGCCTGCTGCGCGTGCTGTCTGACGGCCAGTTCTACCGGGTGGGCGGCCACGCGGCCGTCAAGGCCCATGTGCGCGTGATTGCCGCCACCCACCAGAACCTGGAGCAGCGCGTCAAGGAAGGTGGCTTCCGCGAAGACTTGTTCCACCGCCTCAACGTGATCCGCCTGCGCCTGCCCGCGCTGCGCGAGCGGCACGAGGACGTGCCCATGCTCACGCGCCACTTCCTGCAGCAAAGCGCGCGGCAGCTGGGTGTGGAGCCCAAGCGCATTGCCGACTCGGCACTGGCGCGGCTGGAGCAGTTTGCCTTCCCGGGCAATGTGCGCCAGCTGGAGAACATCTGCCACTGGCTGACCGTGATGGCGCCCGCCCAGGTGATCTCGCTGCAAGACCTGCCCCCCGAGGTGTTGGAGGCCCCGGTGTACCAGCCGCCCGTCCGCGCTACCGCGGGTGCCGAGCCTGCGGCGGCCACGGTGACATCGATGCCGGTGGCCCCGCTGGCGCCAGTTGCGCCAGTGGCGCAGCCCGCACCCGAATTGGTGGGTGGCCTGCACCCCGCAGCGCAGGTGTCTGCTCCAGTGTCGGCGTCTGCACCTGCGGCCGTTGCGTCCTGGTCGGCCGACGCCGCCGCAGCCCCTGTGGCTGCCGCCCACAGCTGGGAGCAGGCACTGGAAACCGAAGCGCAAAAACTGCTGGCAGGCGGCCAGCCCGAAGTGTGGGACGCGCTCACGCGGCGCTTTGAGTCACGCCTGATTCGCACGGCCCTGGTGGCCACCCACGGCCGCCGCATGGAGGCCGCGCAGCGCCTGGGCATTGGGCGCAACACCATCACGCGCAAGATCCAGGAGCTGGGCCTGGACGCGCCAGACGAAGCGTGAAAATGGCCGCAGGCGCATGTTGATCATGCCCCTGCAGCTATTGAAATCGTAGCGATGCAAGGTGCCGCCGCTTCGTTGGTGGCATCGTTGTAACCTGGCCCGGATGCGCGCTGCGCATCGCACTGCATGGCGGGCCATGTCCTACATGCAGGCCCTCCCTGGGCCGACCTGGCACTCCGGAGGTGGCTTCAACAATGAAGTCACTGTCAACCAACCGGAGATGTTCCTATGTCGGATTTCAATGATGCCAACCGTGACCCTTTGACCAATGAGCCGGGTGCTCACCCCGTCGGAACGGGCGTGGGTGCAGCCCTGGGTGGCGCTGCTGCCGGCGCTGCCGCTGGTGCTTTCGGCGGCCCGGTCGGCGCTGCCATTGGTGGCGTAGCTGGGGCTGTGGCCGGCGGCCTGGCTGGCAAGGCGGCTGCCGAGGCCGTCAACCCCACCGAAGAAGACGCTTACTGGCGCGAAACCTACCACCGCGAGCCCTACTACGTGGGCGACCGCACGTACGACCAATACCGTCCGGCCTATGAGCTGGGCTGGTCGTCCGTGGGCCGCTACGAGGGCGACTTTGACGCCATCGAACCGCGCCTGGCGGACGACTGGCGCGCACGCCACGGCAGCGATGGCCTGGCCTGGACCGACGTACGCCCCGCCACCCGTGCGGCGTGGGAGCGCGCCGCCAACCGCACTGCGCTCGCCACCGACCGCCCGATGGACGTGATCGACGCCGAGGATGTGGTCGATGTACTCAATGACCTGCTGGAGTCTGCACGCGACGGCGAGTACGGCTTCCATGCCTGTGCGGAGCATGCCGAGTCGGGCCAGCTCAAGGGCATTTTCCAGCGTCACTCGCGTGAATGTGCCGCTGCCGCTGTCGAGCTGGAGCATGAGATCCGCCGCCTGAATGGCGACCCTGCACAGGGCGGCACGGTGGCAGGTGCGTTGCACCGGGGCTGGGTGTCGGTGAAGACGGCACTCTCCACCCGCGACGACAAGGCCGTGCTGGAAGAGTGCGAGCGTGGCGAGGACGCTGCGGTCGCCCGCTACCGCAAGGCGTTGAAGGCGACGCTCCCTGCCGATGTGCGCGCACTGGTGGAGCGCCAGGCGCAAGGCGCCCAGCGCAACCACGACGAGGTGCGTGCGCTGCGCGACGGGTTCTCGCCACGGCCCTGATCCCACGGGCCAGGGGTGCCCCTTTGGGTGAGCCACGCCTGAGATGGCGCCTGTGCTGCACCTGAGGGTTGCCCCCTAGAAAAAAAGGCTGCCAGAGGAATACTCTGGCAGCCTTTTTTGCGTCGCTTGCAGGCAGCCTGAGGGCTGCAGCCGAGCGGTCGTATTACGTATCAGGCGCTCATCGTGACCACCACCGGCGCGTGGTCGCTGGGTTGCGGGTTCTTGCGCGGAGCGCGGTCCACCATGCAGGCCGTCACTGTGGGCTTGAGCGCTTCGCTCACCAGGATGTGGTCGATGCGCAGCCCCCGGTTTTTCTGGAAGCCCAGCATGCGGTAATCCCACCACGAGTAGCTCTTTTCAGGCTGCTCGAACATGCGGAAAGCGTCGGTCAGCCCCAACGCCAGCAGCGCCTGGAAGTGGTTGCGCTCTTCGGTCGTGTGGTGGATGGTCTCGCGCAGGCCTTCGGGGTCGTACGAGTCGCGGTCTTCAGGCGCCACATTGAAGTCGCCCACCAGCACCAGGCGGGGGTGGGCCGCCATCTCGGCGCGCACCATGTCCTGCAGGGCCTGCAGCCAGCGCATCTTGTAGGCAAACTTTTCCGAGCCCGGCTCCTGGCCGTTGACGAAGTAGCCGTTGAGTAGGCGCAGCGGGCCTGTGGGCGTGTCCAGCGTGGCGGCAATGACGCGGGCCTGCTCGTCGCCAAAGTCAGGGATGTTGCGCACCACGTCGCGCAACGGGTGGCGGCTCAGGATGGCCACGCCGTTGTAGGTCTTCTGGCCGAAGGCGACGGCTTCGTAGCCCGCCTCTTTCAGCGCGTCGTGCGGAAACTTGTCGTCGGTGAGCTTGAGCTCCTGCAGGCACAGGGCATCGACCGGGTTGGCGGCCAGCCAGGCCAGCACCTGGGGCAGGCGCACCGACAGGGAGTTCACGTTCCAGGTGGCAATTTGCATTGGCTGAAAAATCTCTTGTAGATCAATGGGTTGTTGGATTTATGGTGCCGATTTTTGGGCTGGCTACCCACCTAGCTACCCGAATTTTGTGCCCTGGGATAGCCGTGGTCGAGGGGCCTAGCCGCCATTGTCGCCGCACCGAGACTCCAGGTAGTCGTGGATGCTTTTCGCGGTGATCCGGCTGGCACGCTTGCCGACTTTCACCAGCGTCAAATGCTTGTCCTTGACCAGCCGGTAGATGGTTGCGCGCGAGACATCGAGCTTTGCGGCGGCGTGGTTGATTTGATAGGCGAGGGGGTGTTGTGCGGTGTTCATGTTGTTCTGGCTCCTGGGGGTTCGCTTGTGGCGGGTTGAGCGAAGTACGCGGCGCCCGCATCGGTGGGGCGGTGATTGATCCCTTGGAGCAGGCCCTTGCGGTGCAGGGCTTGCAGGGTGCGGGGGTCTTTGGTGGGCGTCTGCCCCACCGTTGCGCGCCACAGTGCGTTGCGCTGGGCGGGCGAGAGGGAGGGGCGTTTGGTCATGGCATCAGACCCATTTCCCGCAGGTGGCGGTCGGCGGATGCATCTATGGCGGTGGCCACTGCAGCGCGGGCCTCGCGCTCCAGTTTGGGCAGGAAGTCGGCACGCTGCGCGGCCAGCAGCTGCAGGCCCGCGAGGATGTCCGGATGCAGCTCAAGGTGGTCGAGTGCCGGGTCGAGAATCTGGTTTTTGTCCCAGCAGATGACGTAGCACATGCCGCCCAGAACTCGGCCGTGAAAGTTCGGCGCCGTGCGCAGCAGCTTGGCGAGGTGGTTGTAGAGCACCTGCAGGTGTTTCGGGTTGTCGCTGTCGAAGCTCTCGTCTTCGTCGTTGAGGAACTTGCCCAAATCCTGCGGCGCGCCGTGGATCGGCCAGGGCCCTCCCCAGCGTTCGTCAATGGTGTCCAGCAGGCACAGCAATTCGCCGCCTGCGTCGATGTCACGGGTTGAAGGTTTTGCCATCTTCATGGTTTCGTCCTTCCCGGCCGCTTCCGCAGCCAGGTGAAATGCGGGGGCATGCCCGCGGCTTGATAGGTGGCCCACAGCTCCGTGCCCGTGGGGCAGCGCTGCAGGTTGTTGGGGTTGCCGCCGGCGGCGCGGCATGTGGCACAGCCGGTGTGGTGGAGCTGGTAGGCCTTGTCTGCGGCTGACCAGTCGGGCGGGGTGGTCATGCCGCAACCGGCACGGCCCGGAGGGTTCCGCGTTTGATCTGGTCGGCGTAGGGCCGCAGCTCGTCCTTGGCGTATTTCCCGGCGTCCACCGGGCTGGTGGTGTAGCCGCAGTAGTTGGGGCCGAAGTAGGCACCGTTTTTGATGATGTGGAACAGTGGCTCGGGCTGCGGCCACAAGATGGCCTTGAGCACCTTCGCGCGGTCGAAGTCCATGACCTTGACGGCGTCGGCCATCAGGCCCTCCAAGCGCTTGCGGCGCTGGCGCTGGTTCTGCTTCACCCTGGGGTTTTCGGGTGGCGTGGTGCGCAGCTCGCTGGCTGATTTGTTCGTGTAGTCGTAGCGTCCGGTGACCACCCACCACATGCTGTTGATGTTGTAGAGCGCCGTGCCCTCGATCCACCGGCCATGCCAGTCCGTGGTCCAGACACGCTGGCCATGTTCCAGCAGCTTTCCGTCGCTGCTGGTGCGGTTGTAGCTTGGTAGATCCTGGTAGCCGTTGCACTTTAGGTAGGCCGCCATGTCACCCTTGAAATGACAGCTCTCTGCGTAGCGCTCCTCGATGCGCTCCATCGCTGTTTTCTCAAGCGGCTTGCGGTAGATGCTGCGGCTCTTGCTATCGAATGTGTAGCCACTGAACACGTTGCACAGGTAGTCGCGGATGCGGCGGCGAGTGCGCTCCATTTCGAGGCGCAGCACGTAGGGCATGCAGGCCTCCAGGTTGCTTTCGTACCGGCCGCCGTGGTCTGAGCGTGTCGGCGTGTTCACTCCCTGCCACATTTTGAAAGTGATGCTGCGGCCGCTGACATCAAGCTCGCCTTTCAACTCGCCCTTGCTGCAGGTGCGGTGATTCGCCGCGATGGCTTTGTACCGTTCCGCATCCTCCCATGGAGCTACCGTCCAGCCGATGCGGTGGAGCGTCTGCACGATGCGCGCGAACACCTGGCGCTTGAAGGCCAGGCACCAGGCTTTCTCACCCGCGTACCCATCGGCGTTGCGCGCGGCGCTGATACCTTCCTCCCATACGGAAACACTGGCGTCTCCGAAGTTAACGACGCCGGTGCGATCAATCTGTCCTTTGGGTGTCTTCATGTCCGTCTCCAGAAATAAGAAACCCCGCATGAGCGGGGCTGTTGATGGGGTGGGGGTGCCTGTCAGGCAGTGGGTGGCGGGCTTCCGTTGGCAGCTGCTATCACGGCCCGGGCATGCTTTCGCATTTCTGCTCGGCCTTGCTCTGGCATGTGGTCCCAGGGGTACTCCATGCACTCGGCCAGCTTCTTCGCTGCTGCCGTGATCTGCTCTGGCGTCAGCGGCACCGCCCCGGCCTGCACTGTCTCGCGCTGCTTCTCCAGCGCACTCCACCATCCGAAGGCATACGCCCGTTTCAATTCCTCGGTGTTGCACTCAATCGGAGGGGGAGTGATTGCCCCGGCCTGCGGCTGGGTGGGCTGCGGGGTGGTGTAGAACTGCTTGCACTCGTCGCAATGGCACCCGTGTGCTGTCGGCGTTCGCTTTAGATACTCGCGTACATCGTGGTCTGTTGGACGCCCGTGGATGCCTTCGTTTGTCACCCAACGAATACCCCGTTCACCGTCCGCGATTTCCTCCGGTGCCCACTTCGCTACTGCTGGCGTGCCCCACTTGGCGAGGACTGCGCGGGCGAATTTCAGCAAGCTAGGGTCTGTGATTTCCCAGATGGCGGTTTCATCGTCTTGATAGACGCCGTTACCCTCATGTGCGAGGCCTCGGATTTCCGCATCTGTCGGCTCAGTCATGGTGTCTCCTTCGCTTTGCGCTTCCAGCAGATGCAGCAGGCTCGATTTGCCAGCCACTTGCTCAGTGCTTTGCAGTCATCCTGCATCAGCGCAGATGGGGGCCATCCAGTGGTGCTATTCATGGTTTGCCTCCTTGCTTGCGGGCTGCGATTGCTGCGTCGATGGCTGCGCGTGGGGTTGTGTGCCAATCAGAAGCTATTGCTTGCCAATGATGTTGCACGGCTTCTGGTGGTGCTTCGTCCTGATAAACGCGCCACATGCCTTTTTGCTCGCACTCGATCATCCGCACCTTGTCTGTGCTGCAAAGGAAGTCCAGCCGCGCCGCATCCTCCAGCACGCTGTCTGCCGCCTGGGCGGGTTGGTTGGTGTCAACGATCACATCGCGGTCTTGCAAGTGCTCCACTGGGATCTGCTCCGAAAGCAGCACCGTCACAGCACCGGCGCGACCAGGCTCTTTGCGCATCACCGTGGCGTGCAGCATGTCCTCCACGATGCAAGCGCCAAGGTGGTAAGTTTCCCCACCCGCTGGTGCCGTCACGCTGTCTGCCGGGGCACGGGCTGCGCGGAGTGCAGATGTAATAGCCCCTGTAAGCGTTGTCTTGCCAGTGCCTATATGCGCAATAGTTCCCACCACTGGCGCTGGCTGGCTGTCTGCCTGGGGCGTGGGGGAGGGCTGTGAGTCAATAACGTGGTTGATCGCTTTGACCAGTTGGCGGTCCTGTCCGATGTTTTCAGTACCCATGATCGAGCGCGCTGTTTGGAACACAGGGTCGGTAATGGCTTGCTCATACGTGCTCCATCTGCGCGCCATTGCTGCTGGCTGGCTGTCCTCCAGAAACCGAGCGGAATGCAAATCCCCGCACTTGTTGCACACGCTCTCGCACTGGGCCAAATAGTTGCAACCTGGGCGCGGGATGCCTGGGCACTGCTTCACCGGTACTGCCGCAACCACACCCGCTGGTGCCGTCACGCTGTCTGCCGGGGCACGGGCTGCGCGGAGTGCAGA
>NZ_JBMDJH010000036.1:0-13309 GCF_057809085.1 Acidovorax sp. FG48
TCGGCTCATCGATGGGATGAACTGTACGCCGGTGGGGTGCAGAGAAAAACCACCGGGTCGCGAACTAACTGTTCCAGTATTGGAAACAATAGAAGGAATGCAGGAGGGTGTCCGACGGCTTAGCGCATCACAAGGGGCCGGAATTGCCAGGCTGTCATGGATAACCCGGGTGCAAATTCAGGACGACCAGCTCTTTGATAAGTTCAGTGTTCCGACCGTACGGGGGCGGTGCAAAACCATCGAGTCGGCGCCCCGCAGGACATCCGACAAAAGGGCTACTGAGGTCCGTGGGGCTGGGGGTTCGGAAGGGTGCGACCGCCAATGGCCTCGCCTGCAAGTCGCCCCGTCATCGTGGTCTTTGGTGCGCTGGCATGCCCGCTCGTACGCCGTTGGGACCGACGCCCGCCAACCCGCGTCAGCGGACGATCGGTGTGTCTGGCAGCTCGTTGGAGGAGAAGGAATCCGCCGCGCGTGGAAAGTGATGAATCAGCAGGGCGCGCACGGCACTCACCGCCTGCGACAGGCCTTCCTCGTAGTGCCCTTGCCGAAACTGGGCTGACATCTGCGCCGCCATCTGCTGCCACACCTCCGGAGGGACATGGCGTGCCAGCCCGCGGTCTGCAACGATCTCAAACGCGTGCTCTGGCATCAGCAGGTAGATCAGCACGCCGTTGTTGTGTTCAGTGTCCCACACGCGGTGCTTGCTGAACAGCATCAATGCGCGTTCCCGCGTTCGGGCGTGGCGGCGCAGGTAGCTCCAGGGCAGGCCCGCCTCGGCCACGATGCGAATCTGCCCCGTGTGCTGCAACTCGCTGGCAGCCACCTGTGCGCCCAGGCGCTGCAGCGCGGGTGCCGGGATGGCGGACCGGCCAAAGGCGTCGTGCCAGCGGTGGTGCACCAGCCGCCAGAGGGCTCGCCACAGCGTGTGCGCAGGTCGTTCGCTGTTCTCAACACCCATCACCAATCCCCCGAGGCGCCGCCGCCGCCAAAATCGCCCCCGCCGCCCGAACTGAAACCGCCGCTGTCACTGCTGCTGCTGAATCCGCCCGAACTGCCACTGCTCCAGCCTCCGGAGCCTCCACCGCCATGCCCCAGGCTGATGGGGCCGCTGCTACCGCCAAAAAGCCAGGTGTAGAGCAGCGCGATCACGCCCGCGCCCACCGACAGCAGCAGGCTGGAGGTGAACACAAACGCCAGGGCCCCCACGCCGCCGCCCACCGCCAGGCCGCCCAGCGCAGCCCCCAGCAGGCTGCGCGCCAACGGGCCCGCCACCATGACGCCAAAGAACAGGAAGATGGCGAAGTCTGTCCAGTCGAACAGGCCGTGGATGCTGCCTCCAGCGGCAGGGGAGGGTGTCTCGGCCGGGGCGGGCAGGGCTTCGCCCGTGATGCGCGCGCCGATCTGCGTGATCGCTGCACCGAGGCCTCCCGCAAAGTCGCCTTGCTGAAAGCGGGGCTTCATCGCGCCGTCGATGATGCGTGCTGCTGCGATGTCGGGGATGGCGCCTTCCAGCGATTTGGCGACCTCAATGCGCATCTTGCGGTCGTTCTTGGCGACCACCACCAGCACACCGTCACCCACGTCGCGGCGTCCGATCTTCCACTGGTTGCCGACGCGGTTGGCATAGGCGGCGATGTCTTCCGGTGCCGTGGTGGGCACCATCAGCACCACGACTTGCGAGCCGCGCGATTTTTCGAGGGCGAGCAGCTGGCCCTCCAGCGCCTGAATGTCATTGGCGCTGAGCGTGCCTGTCTGATCCATGACGTGGCCGGTCAGCGGCGGCACCGCCAGCGGCTGCGATTGGGCCCAGCCAAAGACGGGCCATGAGGCTATTAAAAATATAGCTATCAGGGCATGTCGAATGGGCGCTAGCAGCATGTTTGGCTCATGTCAGGCCATGCAAGGGGTATTCAGGGCTTGGCCTTGGATGCGGAGAAGTCCACCGTGGGTGGCACGGCAATCTGGGCCTCGTTGGCCACGGTAAAGCTGGGCTTGGGGGCGTAGCTGAAGGCCATGGCCGTGAGGTTGGTGGGGAAGCTGCGGGCCAGCACGTTGTACTCCTGCACCGTCTGGATGTAGCGGTTGCGGGCCACGGTGATGCGGTTTTCGGTGCCTTCCAGCGTCACCCGCAGGTCGCGAAAGCCCTGGTTGGCCTGCAGGGTGGGGTAGCGCTCGGACACGACCATCAGGCGCGACAAGGCGCTGGACAGCTCGCCCTGGGCCTGCTGGAACTTGCTGAAAGCCTCGGGGTTGTTCAGGGTTTCGGGTGTGACCTGGATGGCCGTGGCCTTGGCGCGGGCCTCGACCACCTTGGTCAGTGTTTCTTGCTCAAAGTTGGCCTCGCCCTTGACGGTGGCGACAATGTTGGGCACCAGGTCGGCCCGGCGCTGGTACTGGTTGAGCACTTCGCTCCACGCGGCCTTGGACTGCTCGTCCAGGCGCTGGAAGTCGTTGTAGCCGCAGCCGCTGAGTGTGAGTGTGGCAGCTAGCACGGTGAGGAGGGCAAGTAGACGTTGGATCATCATGATGGTGGAGTCCGCCGAGGGAGAAATGGGATGACTGTGCCAGAAACCGCGATGCGCAAGACAGCAAAGTTTGTGGAGGATCTGTCGCGGTGGGCGCACCTCCAGAACGCGTACAAAATCTGTACGCAGCAAGGCATTGCACCGCCGCCGCACAATAGCAGCCTCGCGTTGCACCTGTCACGCCATTCCAACCCACTTACCCTCTGAATCCACATGCCCCGCGCCCGATCAAAAGCAGCCACCCTGGGTGGCTCTTCGGATGAAACCGAATCCGCGTTCTATGAGGCGCTGCAGCGCGGTGACATCGATCTGCTGATGTCGTGCTGGGCAGACGACGACGAGATCGTCTGCGTGCACCCGGGGGGGCCGCGCCTGCTGGGGCCTGCGGCCATCCGTGCCGCGTTCGAGGCCATGTTCTCGCATGGCACCGTGCGTGCCCGGCCGGCCCAGGTGCACCGCGTGGTGGCACTGTCGAGTGCCGTGCACAGCGTGGTCGAGCAGGTCGAGGTGATGCTGCCCGATGGCCTGCACCAGGCCGTGGTCATGGCCACCAACGTGTACCACAAGACCCCTGAAGGCTGGCGCTTGGTGGCCCACCACGCCAGCCCGGGCGTGGCGCCCGATGCCCAGGTGGATGTGCTGGCGCAGCGCCCCGTTCTGCATTGAGAGGCCCCTGCGTGAGGATTTTAGGCCCCATTGGCTGTATGCGCCGACAACATATGCCCTGGCAGCTATGAAATACATAGCGCCTCGCTGGCTCCCGGGTGGCCAGTTGCAAACGATCTGGCCCGCCCTGTACGCGCGCCGGGTGTTCGGCCCGCGTCCTGAGTACCGCCGTGAGCGCTGGGACACCCCCGACGGCGATTTCGTCGATGTGGACTTTCTGCAGGATGGTGTGGTCGCTGACGCTCCCCGGCCGCTGCTGGTGGTGTTCCACGGGCTGGAAGGCTCGTCGCGCAGCCATTACTGCGAAGCCTTTGCCGACCTGGCCCGTGAGCGCGGCTGGGCCTGCGCGCTGCCGCACTTCCGGGGGTGCAGTGGCGAGATCAACCGCGCCCCGCGCGCCTACCACTCGGGCGACCACGCCGAGATCGGCTGGATGCTGCAGCAACTGCGTGCGCGCCACCAGGGGCCGCTGATGGCGGTGGGGGTGTCACTGGGCGGCAATGCACTGCTGCGCTGGGCCGCCGAAGTGGGCACTGACGCCGCGCGCGGCGCAGATGCGGTGGCGGCCGTGTGCTCGCCCATCGACCTGGCAGCGGGCGGCCATGCCATTGGGCGTGGCTTCAACCGGCTGGTGTACACGCGCATGTTCATGCGCACTCTGGTGCCCAAGGCACTGCAGAAGCTGGCCCAGCACCCGGGGCTGTTTGACCGGCAGGCGCTGCTGGCCGCGCGGGACCTGTACGCGTTTGACAACGTGTTCACAGCGCCGGTCCACGGGTTTCGCAATACCGAGGACTACTGGCTGCGCGCGTCGGCCAAACCGCTGCTGCACCGCATCCGCATTCCGGCCCTGGTGGTGAACGCGCGCAACGACCCCTTTGTGCCCGCCGGCAGCTTGCCGGGCGTGCGCGAGGTAGGGCGCCATGTGACGCTCTGGCAGCCGGCGCACGGCGGGCATGTGGGGTTCCCGCGTGGGTTGCCACCCGGGCATGTGCGCGCCATGCCCGATGCGGTGGGAGGGTGGCTGGCCGAGCACAGTGGGGCCCTGGCGCTGCACGGAGCACAATCCGCCCATGGATGACATCGTCAAACAGGCACTGGCCAAATGGCCCAACGTGCCCGACTGCTACGGCTGGCTGGGCCTGGATGCGCGCGGCCACTGGTATCTGCGCGACGACGCGGTGCAGGCGGCGGGCGCGTTTCCGCACAGCAAAGGCACGCTGCTGCAGCACGACAAATTGCTGGCTTTCATTGCGCGCAATTACGAGCATGACGACCAGGGGCAGTGGTTCTTTCAGAACGGCCCGCAGCGCGTGTACGTGGAGCTGGAGGCAACGCCCTGGGTCTGGCGCCTGCAGCCGCAGGACCTGAGCGTCGTCAGCCACACCGGTCGGGAGGCGTTGGTGCGCCGCTGCCTGCTGGACGAACTGGGCCGTGTGTACCTGGAGACAGACCTGGGCCTCGGGCTGGTCCACACGCTGGACGTGGCACTGGCAGCAGAGGCGGTGACCGATGGGCGCTGGACGCCCGAGGACGTGCAGGCGCAGGACCTGCCGGCGCGCTACGGGTATGTCTGCAGCCCGCGTGCCAGGTCGCAAGCCGGAGCGTCGCAGCCAAACTGAAGCTCCGCCCCCACCGCCCTTCGCCGGGAGCTGCAGGCACTGACTGCTGCTCATCGCTGCGCGAGATAGGCTCTAAAACGACAAAGCCGGTCGCAAGGACCGGCTTTGGGTTTGGGTTTCTACCCCGCCTGGGCGGGATAAAAGGGCTGCATTACTTGGCGGCGGCTGCCATGAACTCCACAGCGGCGCGCAGATCGGCGTCAGAGGCCTGTGTACCACCACGGGGAGGCATGGCGCCCTTGCCCTTGGCGACACTGGTGTACAGCGCGTCGATGCCTGCGGGCAGGCGAGCGGCCCAAGCGGCCTTGTCACCAAACTTGGGAGCACCGGCCACACCGGCAGCGTGGCACACCTGGCAAGCCTGCTTGTACAGAGCCTCGCCAGCGCCTGCTGCGGCGGCTGCAGGTGCGGCAGCTACTGCTACAGCGGGCGCAGCCGCTGCAGGGGCTGCGGCGGGTGCTGGTGCAGGAGCGGCCGCTGGGGCTGCGTCTGCCTGGGCGGCAGGGGCCGCAGCAGCGGGAGCAGCAGGTTCGGCAAACTTGGCGCCACCGGCGTTGGCCATGTAGGCCACGGCGCGTGCGATTTCGGTGTCGTTGAAGTCGCCGCCGCCTTGGGGGGCCATGGCGCCCTTGCCCTTCAGGGCGGACTGCACCAGGGCTTCAAACCCGGTGCCGATGCGCGCAGCCCAGGCAGCTGCATCACCAAACTTGGGGGCACCTGCAGCGCCGGAAGCATGGCAGGCGGAGCACTGGGCCTTGAAGACTTCTTCGCCGCTCTTGAGGGGGCGGTTGGCGTCGCGCACTTCCACCATGCCGATCTTCTGGATGCGTTCGGCGATGGCCTTTTCGGGGTTGACGGCACCGGCAGCGGGCTTGTCCGCCGACGTCACATACAGGACCAAGCCAATGATGGCAAAGATCGGAACTACAAACGAGAAAAGTACCGCGACCAGCAACTGCTTGGGGTTCTTGATCGGGCCGGTATGGGCTTCTTCGTGGTGGTTGTCGCTCATGTCGTCCTCAGGTGTATCGGGGGCTTCGGTGTAATCAACCTTAAATTATATCTGCGGGGATGGTTATTCCGATCCCCGCTTGATGCAGACCACCACGGGTTTGCCCCAGCGCGCGCAGCGCGCCAGGGGGCTGCGCGCGCTTCAGCTCTGGGCTTCAGGAGGGGGCCTGGGCGCTGGTGTCGGGTGCTCCGCCCCCCAGTGCCTTGTACAGCGACACCTGGTTTTGCAGTTGCGCCAGCCGCACCTGCACCACGGCCTGCTGGGCCGTGAACAGCGAGCGTTGTGCGTCCAGCAAGTCCAGATAACTGGCCACGCCGTTGCGGTATCGCAGGTCGGCCAGTTGCAGGCGCGCGGCTTCTGCCTGGGCCTGCTGTTGCTGGGCCTGGGCCTGTTCGCCCAGGGTGGCTTGCCCGGCCAGCGCGTCCGAGACTTCGCGGAACGCGGTCTGGATGGCTTTTTCGTACTGCGCCACGGCAATCTCCCGGCCGACCCGGGCGCTGTCCAGATTGGCCTGGTTGCGGCCCGCGTCAAAAATGGGCAACAGCAGCGATGGCGCGATGGTGAAGCCCCAGGAGCCGTTCTTGAACAGGCCGGACAGCTCGCCGCTGGCGGTGCCTGCCTGCGCTGTCAGGGAGATGCGCGGGAAAAACGCCGCCCGCGCCGCGCCAATGTTGGCGTTGGCTCCGATAAGCTGCTGCTCCGCCTGGCGGATGTCCGGCCGGCGGGTGAGCAGCTCTGACGGCACGCCAGCAGGCAGCGGTGCCATCGCAGGCGCGTCGGCCAGCTTGCCACCCGCCAGACTGGCGCGCACGTCCTGAGGCAGTGCTTGGCCTAGCAGCAGGACCAGCGCGTTTTCGTCGAGCGCGCGCTGGCGCTGTTGCTGTGCCAGCGTGGCGCGGGCCGCCTGGGTGAGCGACTCTGCCTGGCGGAAGTCGAGCTCGGAGGCCACGCCCGCGTCCAGGCGCATCCTGGTCAGGCGCACCGACTCCTCGCGCGAGGCAAGGGTCTGGCGCGACAGGTCCAGCAGTTCCTCGTCGGCCAGCAGCGTCAGCCAGCCATTGGCCACCGCCGCCACCAGGCTCACCTGGGCGGCGTTGCGGCCTTCTTCGGTGGCGAGGTATTGGGCGAGCGCTTGTTCCTTGAGACTGGCAATGCGGCCAAAGAAGTCGATCTCCCAGGCGGATACGGCCAGGCCCACGCTGAACGAGTTGGTCAGGTTGCCGGTGCCCGCAGCGGGCGCCCGGCTGGCATTGGCCGCCAGGCCCACGCCCGGGTACAGGTCGGCACGGCGCACCTGGTAGGTGGCCCGAGCCTGCTCGATGTTGAGCATGGCCACCCGCAGGTCCCGGTTGTTGGCCAGCGCAATGCCGATGAGCTGCTGCAGGCGTGGCTCGGCAAAGTAGTTCTGCCAGGGCACGGTGGCGCCCGGCTGAACCGCCGCACCGTCCGTCGTTGCTGCAGCGCCGGCATAAGTGGCGGGGACGGGGGGCTGGGGGCGTTCGTAGGTAGGAATGAACGAGCAGCCCGCCAGCAGCGCCGCCGCTGCGGCCGCTGCCAGTGCCAGGGGGGTACGGCGGTGTTTAGTCATGGGTTCCAACTCCTGCTTCTTCTGCATGGCGGCGGTTCATTTCCTGCTGGCGTGCGCTGCCCTTGAACAGGCTGCGCACCACCACAAAGAACACGGGCACAAAGAACACGGCCAGGGCGGTGCCGGTGACCATGCCACCCAGCACGCCAGTGCCGATGGCCCGCTGGCTGGCAGAGCCTGCGCCCGACGCAACCACCAGTGGCAGAACACCCAGGCCGAATGCCATCGAGGTCATCACGATGGGGCGGAACCGCAGGTGCGCGGCGGCCAGCGCCGACTCGATCACGCCCTTGCCTTGGGCCTGCAGGTCCTTGGCGAACTCGATGATCAGGATGGCGTTTTTCGCCGACAGGCCAATGATGGTGATCAGGCCCACCTGGAAGTACACGTCATTGGCATAGCCGCGCAGCAACGTGGCCAGCAGCACGCCCAGCACGCCCAGGGGCACCACCAGGATCACGGCCAGCGGGATCGACCAGCTCTCGTACAGCGCGGCCAGGCACAGGAACACGGCCAGGATGGCAAAGCTGTACAGGATGAGCGACTGCGACCCTGCCAGCTTTTCTTCGCGCGACTGGCCAGTCCATTCAAAGCCAAAGCCTTGGGGCAGTTGGCCTGCCAGCTTCTCCATCTCGGCCATCGCCGCCCCCGTGCTGTAGCCCGGGGCGGGCGAGCCGGAGATGCGCATGGCGGGGTAGCCGTTGTAGCGCACGGTTTGCTGCGCGCCGGTCACCCAGCGCGTCGTGGCGAACGCCGACAGCGGCACCGGTTTGCCCTGGTTGTTGGTGGCATTGATCTGCAGCAGATCGTCAGGCTGCATGCGCGCTGGCGCATCGGCTTGCACCACCACCCGCTGCAGGTGGCCCTGGTTGGGGAAGTCGTTCACATAGCTGGAACCCAGCGCTGTGGAGAGCGCAGAGTTGATGGCGTCGAAGGGCACGCCCAGCGCGTTGGCCTTGTCACGGTCAATGTCGATTTGCAGCTGCGGCGCATCTTCCAGACCATCAGGGCGCAACTGCGTCAACACCTTGCTCTGCGATGCCATGCCCAGCAACTGGTTGCGTGCTTTCACCAAAGCTTCGTGCCCGGCGCCGCCCCGGTCTTGCAGGCGGAACGTGAAGCCGCTGGCGTTGCCCAGCTCAGGAATGGGTGGCGGGCTCAACGGGAAGATGAAAGCATCGCGAATGCCCATCAGCGCACCAAAGGCGCGGTTGGCCACGTCCTGTGCCGACTGGCCAGGGCCATGGCGTTCACTCCAGTCCTTGAGCGTCACAAACGCGAGGGCCGCGTTCTGCCCCTGGCCGGAGAAGCTGAAGCCCAGCACGCCCACCATGCTCTGCACTTCGGGCTGCTTCAAGATGAAGCCTTCGACCTGCTCCATCACGGCAAGCGTCCGCTCCTGCGTGGCGCCGGGTGGCAGCTGCACGTTGACGATGATGTTGCCCTGGTCCTCGCTGGGCAGGAACGATGTGGGCAGGCGCATGTAGACCACCGCCACGGCGCCAATGATGGCGGCGTAGATCACGAGGTAACGCGCAGCGCGACGAAGGATGCGCGCCACAAAACCCTCATAGCCCTTGGCGGTGCGCGAAAAGCCGCGATTGAACCAGCCAAAGAAGCCGGTCTTCTCGTGGTGGTGCCCGGCCTCCACGGGCTTGAGCAGGGTGGCGCACAGCGCTGGCGTGAGCGATAGTGCCATGAAGGCCGAGAAGCCAATGGAGGCCACCATCACCGCCGAGAACTGGCGGTAGATGTTGCCGGTGGAGCCTGCAAAAAAGGCCAGCGGCACGAACACCGAGATCAGCACCACCGTCACGCCGATGATGGCGCCGGAGATCTGGCGCATGGCTTTGCGGGTGGCTTCCAGTGGAGACAGGCCTTCTTCGCTCATGATGCGCTCGACGTTCTCCACCACCACGATGGCATCGTCCACCACGATACCGATCACCAGCACCATGCCGAACATGGTCAGCACGTTGATCGAGAAGCCCAGCGCGAGCAGCGTGGCAAACGTGCCCAGCAGCGCAATCGGCACCACGATGGTCGGGATGATGGTGTAGCGCCAGTTCTGCAGGAACAGGAACATCACCAGGAACACCAGGACCACGGCCTCGACCAGGGTCTCGGCCACCTGCTTGATGGAGATGTCCACGAAGCGCGAGCTGTCGTAAGGAATGCTCCAGCTCATGCCTTCGGGGAAGTAGCGCGACAGCTCGTCCATCTTGGCGCGCACGTCCTTGGCTGCCTCCAGCGCATTGCCGCTGGGTGACAACTGAACGCCGATGCCGACGGCGGGCTTGCCGTTCAGGCGCGCAGCGGTGGCGTAGGCTTGACCGCCCAGTTCCACGCGCGCCACATCCTTGATGCGCACGGTGGAGCCATCGGTGTTCGCACGCAGCACGATGTTGCCGAACTGCTCGACGCTGGACAGTTGCCCGTTGACCACCACAGTGGCGGCAATCCCCTGGCCCGCGACGTTGGGCAGGTCGCCAATGGTGCCGCTGGCCACCTGGGCGTTCTGGGCGCGGATGGCAGCGGTGATCTCGGCGGCTGACAGGTTGTAGCTCAGCATCTTGGCCGGGTCGATCCAGATGCGCATCGCCCGCTCGGTACCAAAAAGCTGCGCCTGGCCAATGCCCTTGAGGCGCTGCAGTTCTGGCACCACGTTGCGCGAGGCATAGTCGCCCAGAGCCACGGTGTCGGTGGCCGGGTTGGTGGACGACAGCATGGTGAACAGCAGGAAGTTGGAGCGCGATTTGTCCACGCGCACACCCTGCTGCGTCACGGCAGACGGCAGGCGCGGCGAGGCGCGCGAGAGCCGGTTCTGCACGTCCACCTGTGCCAGGTCGGCATTGGTGCCGGGTTGGAAGCTCAGCGTGATGCTGCCGGAACCATCGGCTTGCGCGACCGACTCCATGTAGATCAGCCCGGGAGACCCGTTCATCTCGCGTTCGATGACCGACAGCACGCTGTCTTCGAGGGTTTGCGCCGATGCGCCAGGGTAGGCCGCGTTGATGACGATGGACGGTGGTGCCACCGGCGGGTACTGGGCAATAGGTAGCTGCGTGATGGCTACGCCGCCCATCACCATGATGAACAGCGCAATCACCCACGCAAAGATGGGGCGGTCAATGAAAAATTTGGCCATGCTGGATTGCCCCTTATGGCTTGGATGCGGCCGAAGCAGGTGCGGCCGGCGCCTCTGCGGAGGTGGGCGCGGAGGCGGTCGCCGCTGCCGGCGCAGGCGTGCCTGGCGCTTGCCATGGGACGGGCTTGACCGGGGTTCCGGGAGGCAGCATCTGCAGCTTCTGGAACCCGTCCACCATCACTTTTTCTCCCGCCTTCAGGCCGTCCAGCACCACCCAGCGGTTGTTCTGCGCGGCACTGATCTTGACGGTGCGTTGGGACACCTTGCCGTCCTCGCCCACCACGCTGACCGTGTCGCCCTGCTGGGTGCGCGTGACAGCCTGCTGGGGCAGGGTGATGGCGTTGCTGGCCTGTGCCTGTTCAATCCGCACGCGCAGGTACAGGCCGGGCAGCAGTTCGCCCTTGGGGTTGGGCACTTCGGCGCGCAGGGTGACCTGGCCGGTGGTGGAGTCCACCGACAAGTCTGTGAACAGCAGCTTGCCGGCTTGCGCGTATTCAGAGCCATCGCTGAGCACCAGCATGACGCTGGCCCCCTGTCCGCCGCCCGCGCGCTTGAATTGCCCGCTTTCCATGGCGCGGCGCAGCTGGAACACGTCTGCGGCCGATTGGGTGAAGTTCACGTACACCGGGTCGATCTGCTGCACCACGGCCAAGGCGGTCGCCTCACCCTGGCCCACCAGGGCGCCTTCCGTGACCAGTGCGCGACCGATGCGGCCGGAGATGGGGGCGGTCACGCTGGCATAGCCGAGGTTGATGTCGGCGGTGCGCACTGCGGCCTTGGCGGCCGCCACGTCGGCCTGGGCTTGTTTTTCGGCAGCTTCGGCATTCACGAAGTCCTGCTTGCTAATGGCATTGGCGGCGACCAGTGGTCGATAGCGTTCTGCCTGTGCGCTTGCCTGCGCCAGATTGGCCTGTGCC
This sequence comes from Acidovorax sp. FG48, assembly GCF_057809085.1. NCBI lineage: Bacteria > Pseudomonadati > Pseudomonadota > Betaproteobacteria > Burkholderiales > Comamonadaceae > Acidovorax > Acidovorax sp. FG48. The sequence goes on from NZ_JBMDJH010000036.1 coordinate 11,479, forward strand.
TTGGCGAGGCTGGCGCGTGCACTTTCTGCCGCTGCGGCGTAGGGCGCGGGATCAATGCGGAACAGCACTTGCCCCGCCTTGACGTCGCTGCCTTCCTTGAACACCCGCTGCTGGAGGATGCCTGCGGCCCGGGCGCGCACTTGGGCCACGCGCGATGCCTCCACGCGGCCAGGCAGCTCGGTGATCAGTCCCACGTCGCCCGGGGTGGCGGTGACCACCCCCACCTCGACGGGCGGGGGCTTGGGGCCACCCGCACCGGCGGCCTGTCCATCGGCCTTGCCGCAGGCGGATACCAGCAGTACCGCTGCGCTGATGGCGGCCAGCGAAAGCACTCGTCGGGTGGTGGCGGCACGCAGTTGCGGGGTGCCGGATGCGTCATGCAGTTGGGGCATGGAAGTCCTTTGGATGTGCGTCAGAAAAGGGAGGGAGCCACTAGGCCAAGCCGGGCTCAGGGCGCTGCGCGCGAAGTCCCGCCAGTTTGATCGGAAATTATACATACAGACATGAATGTATAATTGTTGACTGCGACAGATGCCCCTCCGCAGCTGTAGGGGTTTTGGAGACTCAACAAGGTGTTTGACTATGGCGCGCCGGACAAAAGAAGATGCAATCGCCACCCGTAACGGGTTGATCGATGCGGCTGAATTGGTGTTTCGGGAGAAGGGAGTGTCCCGGGCGTCTCTAAGTGATATTGCGCAGGCTGCGGGGGCGACCCGTGGCGCGATCTACTGGCATTTCAAGGACAAGGTAGATCTGTTCGGCGCCATGATGGATCGGGTCACGCTGCCGCTGGAGCAGGGCTTTGTCAGCTTTGAAGACAGTGCTGGTGCTGATCCGGTGCAGCGGCTGCGGGCGGTGATGGCGCTGGTATTTCGCAGTGTGGCCTCGGACGAGCACACCCGCCGGGTTTTCGAAATTGCTTTGTACAAGGTGGAGTATGTGAGCGAGCTCATGGGCTTGCGTGAGCGCCATGTGGCGGCTTCTGAGGGGTTTACGCAGCAACTGGCGCGTGACTTTGCGTTGGCGGCGGAGTCGCAGGGGGTGGTGCTGTCGATGTCGGCCATGGAGGCGGCCGTCAGTCTGCATGCTCTTTTTGATGGCTTGATTCGCAACTGGATCCTCAATGAAGGGGGCTTCGATCTCGTTCGTGTGGGTGGCGCCAGCACTGACGCGTTTCTTCAGGGGGTGGGCTTGTCGCTGGACGGGTCTAAGGAGTCCATGCGCCCCTGTCGTGATTGAGCTGGGGCTTTGTTTGGTTGGAAGCCCGTCGCGTGCAATAATCAAAGGCTGCGTAAGTCAGAGGTGTGCGGCTGTAGCTCAGTGGATAGAGTATTGGCCTCCGAAGCCAAGGGTCGTGGGTTCGATCCCCGCCAGCCGCGCCAACGATAGATGCAGCAGCAAGCATTGCCAGTGTTTGTGATGGGTGCCAAGTGCGTTTAATTTTTAAACGTGCAAAAAATTGGTGCTATAATTCGAAATTCTCCGGAGGGGTGCCCGAGTGGCTAAAGGGGGCAGACTGTAAATCTGTTGGCTTACGCCTACACTGGTTCGAATCCAGTCCCCTCCACCAGTGAGTGAGCAGTGTTGAAAGTGTTGCTTGGCCGTGTGAAATAAGGTCAGGTTCGCAAAGACCGGTGGTCTGCGCGGGAGTAGTTCAATGGTAGAACCCTAGCCTTCCAAGCTAATGACGCGGGTTCGATTCCCGTCTCCCGCTCCATTGTTCATTGCGTTGGTTTGTTGAGTAGAAATTTTTGGTGCTGTGCAAGCAGTGCCAATTGCCCATGTGGCTCAGTGGTAGAGCACTCCCTTGGTAAGGGAGAGGTCGCGGGTC
>NZ_JBMDJH010000037.1:0-13144 GCF_057809085.1 Acidovorax sp. FG48
CGGCGATTTCGTCAAAGGGGTTCATGCTCATCTTCACGTTGGCGATGTCCACACCTGTGTTGTCCGACTTCACGCGGACCTTCACGTTGTAGTCCACCACGCGCTTGACGGGGACGAGGATTTTCATGGTTGGGTCTTTCTGAAAAAACAGGAAATCGATCAGTGCGACAGCGTGCGGTGCAGGTCGCGCAACTCGCGCTTGAGCACCTTGCCAATCGCGCTGCGCGGCAGCTCATCAATGAAATGCAGCGCGGCCAGCCGCTGTGTCTTGCCCGCCCGGGCGTTGTACCAACCCATGATCTGGGCGGCGTCATCGTTGGCGCCCGGTCGGCGGCACACAAAGGCCACCGGCGTCTCGCCCCACTGCTCGGAGGGCACGCCGGTCACGGCCACGTCCTCCACAGCGGGGTGCTTGCGCAGCTCGGCTTCGAGGTCGCAGGGGTAAATGTTGAAGCCGCCGCTGATGACCATGTCCTTGCGGCGGTCCAGCAGGGTCAGAAATCCGTCCGCGTCAAACCGGCCCACGTCGCCCGTGCGGATGAAGCGCTTGCCGGTGGCGTCAAACCACTCGGCCTCGCGCGTCTTGTCGGGCTGGCGGTGGTAGCCGGTCATCATGCCGGGCGAGTGGCCCACCACCTCGCCGGTGGCACCGGGCGGCAGCTCATGGCCCTCTTCGTCGATCAGGCGGATGTCACTGGTGGAGGCCGGCTGGCCCACGGTGTGCAGCTTGTCCGGGTGCTCATGCGCCGCCAGGATGCAGGTGCCGCCGCCTTCGGTCATGCCGTAGAACTCGTACAGCGCGCCCGGCCAGCGCGCCAGGATGTCGGCCTTGAGCTCGGAGCGGAACGGCGCGCTGGTGCAGAACTTGGCGCGAAAGGACGACAGGTCGAATTCACCAAACTGCGGCAGCGCCATGATGCGCTGGTATTGCACCGGCACCAGCATCGAATGCGTGGCGCGGATCTGCTGCGCGGTCTGCAGGTAGCGCAGCGCATCGAACTTCGCCATCAGCCGCACGCTGCCGCCCCAGCACAGGCCGGGGAAGAACGACACCAGCGTGGTGTTGGAATACAGCGGCGTGGCCAGCAGCGTGACGCTGTCGGGACCGTAGCCCTGCGCCAGGCCGCGCACCAGATGCGCCCAGCGCATGCCATGCGATTGCACGATGCCCTTGGGGTTGCCGGTGGTGCCGGAGGAATAAATGATGTTGAACGGGTGCTCAGGCCCCACGTCCACCGACTGCGGCACCGCGCCTTCAGGGGCAAGCCACTCGCTCCACGGCGTGCCCGCGCCGGTGTCGTCCAGCGCCACGAGCGGCAGCGCACCGGCGCCTTCCATCACCGCAGGCGGCACCGCCGCCCTGCCCTGCGCATCGGCAAACAGCAGGCGCGCCTGGGCATCGCCCAGCATGGACGCCATGGCCTCGGGCGTGACGGACGGCGCCAGTGGCGCCACCACCACACCTGCACGCAGGGCGCCCAGGTACACGGCGGCATAACGCACCGATGACGCGGCGCACACGGCCACCACATCGCCCGACTGCAGGCCCGCCTGCTGCAACGATGCGGCCACGCGGTCCACCAGGGCATCGAGTGCAGCCCAATCCAGCGCGAATTCGTCATCGGCCAAGGCATTGGCCTGCGGGCGCTGCCGCGCGTTTTCACGCAGCAGATCGGAGACCCGGCGGAACGGGGGGAAAGGGGCAGAGGCAGTGGTGTTGGTCATGGCCCAACTTACTCGAAGACGATGCCCTTGTCGCGGATCACCTGGCCCCACTTGGCGTAATCGCCACGCACGCGCTTGGCCATCTGGTCCGGGTCCTGGTAGTGGGCGATGGCACCGGCGTTGAGTAGCTTGTCCTGCACTTCCTTGTCAGCCAGGATGGCTTTGACTTCGGTGCTGATGCGGTCGACCACCTCCTTGGGCGTGCCAGGCGGGGCCATCAGGCCGCCCCACGACACGGCATCAAAGCCCTTGAAGCCCTGCTCGGCAATGGTGGGCACGTTGGGGATCACGCCCACGCGCTGCGGCGAGCCCACTGCAATCGCGCGCAGCTTGCCCGTCTGGATATGGGGCAGCGCCGCCACGAGGTCGGCATACATCATGGGCACCTGGCCGCCCAGCGTGTCGGTGATGGCGGGCACACCGCCTTTGTAGGGCACATGCTCCATCTCAAATTGACCCAGCTGCTTGAGCAGCTCCATGCTCAGGTGACCAAAGCTGCCCACGCCCGAGGAGGTGTAGTTGAGCTGACCCGGCCGCGCCTTGGCGTGGGTGATGAGCTTTTGCAGATCGGTCACGGTAGGCATCTGCGCCGGGTTGACCACCACTACGATGGGCAGGTCGTACACGGTAGCCACGGACACGAAATCCTTGGTGGTGTCGTAGCCCGCCTTTTTGTACAGGTGCGGAGCCAACAGCGTGGGCGTGGCCAGCATCATGAGCGTGTAGCCGTCGCCAGGGTTCTTGGCGATCTGCTGCGCGGCAATCGAGCCCGAAGCGCCCGCGCGGTTCTCCACCACCACGGGCTGCTTCAGCCGCTCGGCCAGCTTCTGGCCGACGATGCGCGAAGCCGTGTCGGTGGGCCCCCCTGCTGGGAAGGGCACCACGAGCTTGATCATCTTGTTGGGCCAGGCCTGGGCGTGTGCCGGAGCCGTGCCCAGCAGGCCAAGCGCCGACACAACCACAGCCGTTGCAAGCACTGCGCGACGCGAAAAGGCGGCGGGAAAAAGACATTGTTTCGTCATCAGAGATCCGTTTTTACTTTCAGCTTTTGTGCTGGCCCACGCCCGACGTAACCGGCGCTGCCCAGGCACGGGCAGCCGCGCAAGGGCCGCCCCGCCGCGCTGGCTGCGTCCCCCTGCCCGCAACGCGCAGCGTTGCGAGAGCGGGGGGAAGGCGCGAAGCGACTCAGGGGGTTAAGGCAACGCTGAACAAGTCCTCCCGAGCGGCGCATCCCTGGCTCAGGACGGTCTGCGGCGTTGCAAATACTCGCCATAGCAATGGCTATGGCTGCGTTTTGCGCCTTGCAGCCCATCCCGATCCAGGGCCCGCCGCATCGGGCGGACTTATTCAACGTCGCCTCAATCAAGCTTCGCGCCAGAGACCTTCACCACCCGCTCCCATACCGGCGCATCCTTCTTGAACTGCGCATTGAACTGCTCGGGGCTGCTGCCCACCGGGATAAAGCCCATCTGCTGGATGCGCTCGCGCACTTCGGGCAGCGCGATGATGGCCTGCAGCTCGGTGCCCAGGCGGGCCACCACTTCAGGCGGGGTCTTGGCGGGAGCGCTCATGCCCACCCAGCCGGTCACCTGGAACACCTCGTCCTTGATGCCCTGCTCGGACATGGTGGCCAGTTTGGGCAGCGCGTCCATGCGCTGGGTGCCGGTCACGGCCAGCGGCTTGAGACGGCCCGATTCGATGTAGGGCCGGGCTGACTGCAGGCTGGCAAACGCCATCTGGAACTGCCCGCCCACGAGGTCCTGCAGCATGGGGGCCTCGCCCTTGTAGGCCACATGGTTCATGTCGGCCTTGTGCTTGTCGGACAGCCATGCACCCGCCAGATGGGCGTACGAACCCATGCCCCACGAGCCATAGGCGATCTTGCCCTTGTTGCGGTCGATGTAGGCCATCAGCTCCGACGCGTTGTTGACCGGCAGCTGCGGGTTGACCAGCAGCACCACCGGCGCCAGCGCGATCTGCGTGATGAGGGCCTGGTCCTTTTGCGGCTGGTAAGGCAGGCGGTCGTACAGGAACTGGTTGATGAGCATGGTGGTGCCCAGGGACACCAGCAGGGTGTAGCCGTCGGCCGGCGACTTGAGCGCCTGGTCGGTGCCGGTCACGCCGCCGGCTCCGCCGCGGTTGTCCACCAGCACAGGCTGGCCCAGCCGGGCCGAGAGCTTCTCGCCCAGCGTGCGGGCGGTGATATCGGTGGCGCCGCCCGCCGGGTACGGCACGATCAGCTTGATGGGCTTGGCAGGCCATGCCTGCGCATGGGCTGCCGACATGATGCCGGGGACAGCCAAGGGGGCCAGGGCAGCCACGGTGGCCAGGATGGCGCGGCGGGAAAGGGATCGCATGGGGGGAGTCTCCTGTCAATGTTGTTGTGGGTCGGGCAGCGTGAGCACGCCCTTGTCGCGCAGGGCCTGCAGCTCGGCCTCGGGCAGTTGCAGCAGCTGCTGCAGCACTTCGCGCGTGGCCGCGCCCAGGGTGGGCGGTGCGTTGCGGATGGGCAGGCGCTGCCCGTCCAGCCGATAAGGCGGCGCGAAGACATGCGTGGTGCCCGCCACGGGGTGGGGCATTTCCTGCAGCAGGCCGCCGCGGCGCGTGCGCTCGCTGGTCAGCGCCTCATGCAGGCCGGCCACGCGGCCGCACGGGATGCCCGCAGCGGTCAGGCGTTCGAGCAGCACATCGCGCGGGAAGCTGGCAATCAACGCCTTCATCTCGGGCAGCAAGGTCAGTCGATTGCGGGCACGCTCGACGTTGGTGGCAAAACGGGGGTCTTCCACGATGTCGGGGCGCATCACCACCTGGCGGCAGAACTTGTCGAACTGGCTGTTGTTGCCCACGGCGATGATGAGCGGACCATCCTGTGCCTCGAACATGCCGTAGGGCACGATGGACGGGTGGGCGTTGCCGTAGCGCTGCGGGTCGTGGCCCAGCAGCATGGCGTCCAGGCCGTAGTAGCCGGTAATCATCAGGCCGCAGTCGTACAGCGCCATCTCGATGTGTCGGCCCTTGCCGGTGCGTTCGCGGCGGAACAGCGCCGCCAGCACAGCCTGCGCGGCGTACATGCCGGTCATCATGTCCACGGCGGCCACGCCAAACTTCAGCGGCGGCTGGCTGGCCTCACCGTTGATGGCCATCAGACCCGCCTCGCCTTGGATCACCAGGTCATAACCGGGCCGCTTGGCCTCGGGGCCGGAGCTGTCGTAGCCCGCCACCGAGCAGTAGATGAGGTCGGGCTTGATGGCCTTGAGCTGCTCGTAGCCCAGGCCCAGCTTCTCGGCGCCGCCGGTCTTGAAGTTCTGCACCACCACGTCGCACTGCGGCAGCAGGTCGCGGATGATCTTCACGCCTTCGGGCGTCTGCAAGTCCACCGTGATGGACCGCTTGTTGCGGTTCATGCTGTTGTAGTAGGTGGTCTCGGTCTTGCCGATGCGCATGCCCCAGTCGCGGGTGTCGTCACCCCGGCCGGGGTGTTCCACCTTGATGACGTCGGCACCAAAATCGGCCAGCACCTGGCCGCACAGCGGCCCGGCAAACACGCGCGAGAGGTCGAGTACGCGCACGCCTTCGAGCGGGAAGTCCATGCCCTCGGGCAATGCGTGTGTAGGGGTTGTGGAGGTCATTGCGTAGTGTCTTGTGTACCCGCGCCAGCGGCATTGACGTGGCGCAGACGGACGAAATCGGCCGGGCGTTTTTCCAGAAACGCACCAATGCCTTCGCGGGATTCTTCGGTGGCTTGTGACTGCACCATGAGCTGTGCTTCCAGCTCCAGCTGGTCGTCCAGCGGCTGGCTGTAGGCACTGCGGCACAGCGCCTTGATGCGGCCCATGGCCAGGTCTGGCCCGGTAGCTACCTGCGCAGCCAATGCCAATGCCTGCGTCAGCGCCTCACCCGGTTCGGCCAGTCGGTTGACCGGGCCCAATGCGTGCAGCCGCTCGCCCGAGATGCGTTCGCCGGTGAGGCACAGCTCGGTCAGCACATGGCGCGACACGAACTCGGCCAGGAAGGCCGTGGCGCCGCCATCGGGCGTGAGCCCCACCTTCACATAAGCCACCGAGAACACGGCATTGCGCGCAGCCACCAGCATGTCGCAGGCCAGCGCCAGCGACAGGCCCGCACCGGCCGCTGCGCCCTCTACCGCCGCGATCACCGGCTTACGGCAATCGCGCACGGTGCGGATCACGTCGTGCAGGCCTTCGAGCTTGGCGCGGCGCTCTTCCATGGGCAGCTCGCGGCGCTTGGCCAATTGGCGCAAGTCACCGCCCGCGCAAAAGTGCCCGCCTTCGCCCGTGAGCACGATGGCGCCCACGGTGGGGTCGGCGTCGGCCTGCGCCAGTGCCTCGGTCAGCGCCGCGTAGAACGCGGGTGACAACGCATTGCGCGCGGCGGGGTTGTTGTTGGAGAGCACGAGCACCGCACCCTCGCGGCGTTGCAGCAGAGGCAGTGGCTGCTCCATGGCTTCAGCTCCGGCCCAGCGCAATGAAGCGCGCTAGGTGGTGGTCTTCATCGCCAAACTGGTGGTCCACCATGACGAGGCGCTTGGCGTAGTGCGACAGGGGCAGCTCCCACGTCATGCCGATGCCGCCGTGCAGCTGAATGCTTTCTTCAGCGACCAGCGCGCCAATACGGCCCATGGTGACCTTGGCGGCCGACAGCGCACGCTCGCGCTCGGTGCGGTCGGTGCTGTCCATCGCGGCCGCTGCGTTGATGACGGCAGAGCGGGCCTGCTCCACCTCCAGCAGCAAGTCGGCCATGCGGTGCTGCAGGGCCTGGAAGCTGCCAATGGGCACACCAAACTGCTTGCGCGTTTGCAGGTATTCCAGCGTGTGCTTCTTGGCAACGTCCATAGCACCCAGCGCCTCGGCGCACACGGCCAGGATGCCCCAGCCCACGGCATGCTCCAGCGTGGCAAAGCCCTCGCCTTCCGATCCCACCAGCGCGCTGGCGCCGACTTGCACGTTCTGCAACGTGACTTCGGCCACGCGGCCGCCGTCGATACGGCCCATGCCACGGCGGCTCAGGCCTGCGGCATCGGCAGGCACCAAGAAAAGCGAGATGCCGTTTTCATCGCCCACAGCGCCCGAGGTGCGGGCACTGACCAGCAGCATCTGCGCCTGGTCGCCATGCAGCACCACGGCCTTGTGGCCGGTGAGTTGCCAGCCCTCGCCATTGCGCACGGCGCGGGTGGTCACGCGGTTCAATGCGTAATGTGCACCGGCTTCTTCATGCGCCAGTGCGGCCACAGTGCTGCCGTCGATGAGGCTGGCGATGTGTTCCTTCTGTGCCGCGCTGCCCGCCAAGCCCAGCGCCCGGCCCACCACCAGCGCGCCCACAAAGGGCTCCACCACCAAGCCGCCGCCCAGGGCTTCAAACACCACAGCCACGTCAAAGCCTGCGCCGCCAAAGCCACCATCGGCTTCGGGGAACAGCGCGCCAATCGCACCCAGCTCGGCAAAGCGGGCCCACAGTGCTGGGTCCGTACCGGTGTCGCCGTAAGCGATGTGATTGCGGGTTTCGATGCCGTACTGCTCGGCCACGAAGCGGTTCAGGGTGTCCGCCAGCATGCGGCGGTCTTCGGTATGTTCAAAGTTCATCGCGGCAACCTCACAGGCCGAGAATCATCTTGGAGATGATGTTCTTCTGGATTTCATTGGAGCCGCCAAAGATCGACAGCTTGCGGTAGTTGAAGTAGTTGGCTGCTGCCGTGGCAGCCTCCTTCGGCCCCACGGGCTCATCGGCATAGCCTTCGTACTGCGCTTCTTCGATGAAGGGCAGCGCGTACGGTCCCACAGCGCGGCGGATGAGCGACAGGATTTCCTGGCGGATCTCGGTGCCGCGAATCTTGAGCATGGAGCTTTCCGCCCCCGGCACGCCGCCACCGGCCACGGCAGCAATCACGCGCAGGTTGGTGGTCTTCATGTTCTCCAGGTCAATCTCGACCTGAGCCATACGGGCGGCAAACAGCGGGTCCTGGTCAAGCGGCTGGCCGTTCTTCATCACCTTGGCGGCCACCACCTTGAGCTTGGCCAATGCGGCAATGCAAAAGCCCACGCCTGCGATGCCGGTGCGCTCATAGGTCAGCAGGTACTTGGCATAGGTCCAGCCCTTGTTTTCCTCGCCCACCAGGTTTTCCACGGGCACCTTCACGTCGGTGAAGAACACTTCGTTGACTTCCTTGTCGCCATCCAGGGTGCGGATGGGGCGCAACTCCACGCCGGGCGATTTCATGTCCACCAGCAAGAAGCTGATGCCCGACTGGGCCTTGGCCTCGCGGTCGGTGCGTACCAGGCAGAAGATCATGTTGGCGTGCTGGCCCTGGGTGGTCCAGGTCTTCTGGCCGTTGACGATGTAGTGGTCACCCTGGCGCATCGCCGTGGTCTTGACCGAAGCCAGGTCCGAGCCCGCGCCGGGTTCGGAATAGCCCTGGCACCACCAGTCCGCGCCGCTCAGGATGCGGGGCAGCCAGTATTTTTTCTGCGCCTCGTTGCCAAACTTGATGAGCACCGGGCCCAGCATGTTCACGCCAAAGGGCACGATGCGCGGGCCACCGGCCAGGGCGCATTCGGTGTCGAAAATGAACTTCTCGACCGCACCCCAGCCGGGGCCACCGTATTCCTTGGGCCAGTGGTTGGCCAGCCAGCCGCGCTCGTTCAGGATGGCGTGCCACTCGTCCTGGTCGGCCTTGGACAGGCGCTGCCCGGCCTTGACCTTGGTGGCAATGCGTTCGGGCAGCTTGGCTTTCAAGAAAGCCTGCACCTCGGCGCGGAAGGCTTCTTCTTCGGGGGTGAAATTCAGGTCCATATCGGGTCGCTTGCAGTTCAGAGTTCGGTGGTGTGGCGCGGGGTCAGAAGATTTCAAAAAGGCCTGCGGCGCCCATGCCACCTGCAATGCACATCGTCACCACGCCGTACTTGGCCTTGCGGCGGCGGCCTTCGAGCAGCAGGTGACCCACCAGGCGCGCGCCGGTCATGCCAAAGGGGTGGCCAATGGCAATCGCCCCGCCGTTCACGTTCAGTCGCTCGGACGGGATGCCCAGGCGGCGCTGGCAGTACAGGGCCTGCGAGGCAAAGGCTTCGTTCATCTCCCACAGGTCAATGTCCTGCACTGTGAGGCCGTGGCGTGCCAGCAGCTTGGGCACGGCAAACACGGGGCCAATGCCCATCTCGTCGGGCTCGCAACCGGCCACCGCAAAGCCACGGAAGGCGCCCAGCGGCTGCAGGCCACGGCGCTCGGCTTCTTTCGCTTCCATGAGCACGCAGGCGCTGGAGCCGTCGGACAGTTGCGAGGCATTGCCTGCGGTGATGAACTGGCCAGGGCCCTTCACCGGCTCCAGCTTGGCCAGGCCTTCCAGCGTGGTATTGGCGCGGTTGCAGTTGTCGTGCGTGGCGGTCACTTCGCGGTAGGTGACCTCGCCGGTCTCCTTGTTCTTTTCCATCATGCGCGTGGTGCAGGGCACGATCTCGTCAGCAAACACCCCCGCCTGCTGCGCGGCGGCGGTGCGTTGCTGGCTTTGCAGCGAAAACAGGTCCTGGTCTTCACGGCTGATGCCGTAGCGGCGGGCCACGATGTCAGCGGTGTCGATCATGGCCATGTAGAGGTCGGGCTTGTGTTCTTGCAGCCAAGGGTCGATGTCTGCCGGGTTGCCGGGCCGGATGGCGGAGATGCTCTCCACCCCACCCGCCACCATGGCGGGCACGCCTTCGGCCACGATGCGGCCTGCGGCAATCGCCACCGACTGCAGGCCCGACGCGCAAAAGCGGCTGGCCACCATGCCCGCCACCGACAGGGGCAGGCCCGCACGCAGCGCGGTCTGGCGGCCGATGTTCTTGCCGGTGATGCCTTCGGGGTAGCCGCAGCCCATCACCAGGTCTTCGATCAGCTCAGGGTCGATGCCCGAGCGCTCCACCGCTGCCTTGACAGAATACGCCGCCAGCTGGGGGCCGGGTGTGGCGTTGAACTCGCCCCGGTGCGACTTGGTCAGCGGGGTGCGGGCGGTGGAAACGATGACAGCTTCACGCATGATTTGCTCCTGATTTGATAGCTGCTTGCGCTTATTGATAGAGCGCTAGAGGCCAAAATGACTTGAATTCAATGGAATTGAAAGGCCGCCTCATGTGCTGTGCGCGTGGGGCGGCTTCTGCACTATTCGGCCTTGTTCAGGCTGTCAAAGTTGCGCCCCTCCCGCACCAGCTGCACTAGCAAGGGCGAGGGTTTCCAGAACAGCGGGTCTTCCTTCGCAAAGGCCTCGATGTCGGCCAGCAGCTGGGGCAGGCCCGTCATGTCGGCCCACTTCATCGGACCGCCCCGGTGGCGCGGAAAGCCGTAGCCCGCCACAAAGGTCACGTCCACATCCAGCGGGCGCAGGGCAATGCCCTCGTGCACCACGTTGGCCCCTTCGTTGACCATGGCGGCCATGTAGCGGCGCATGATCTCGTCGGCAGTGAAGCTGCGGGGCGTGACGCCCTTCTTGGCGCGCTCGGCATCCACAATGGCCAGCACTTCAGGGTCGGGCTGGCCCATGCGGGAGCCTTCGGGGTAGAGGTAAAAACCGCGCCCGGTCTTTTGCCCAAACCAGCCGCGCTCGCAGATGCGGTCTGCAATTTCCACATAACGAGCCTGGGGGTCACGCGTCGCAGCACGGCGCTTGCGCGTGGCCCAGCCAATGTCACCACCGGCCAGGTCTGTCACTTGGAAGGGGCCCATGGCAAAACCGAAGCCGCGCACGGCGGCGTCGATCTCATACGGGCTGGCACCGTCTTCCAGCAGGTAGTCGGCCGCCTGCTTGTAGACAGCCAGGATGCGGTTGCCGATAAAGCCGTCGCACACGCCTGCACGCACGGGCACCTTCTTCAGCTTCTTGGCCAGCTCAAACGCCGTGGCCACCACATCGGTCGCCACTTTGGCGGGCACCACAATCTCCAGCAGCTTCATGATGTTGGCGGGGCTGAAGAAGTGCAGGCCGATCACGTCCTGCGGGCGGCTGGTGGCGGCGGCAATGGACTCAATGTCAAGGTAAGACGTGTTGGTGGCCAGCACGGCACCGGGCTTGCACACGCGGTCCAGCTCGCGGAACACGGTCTTCTTGACCTCGATGTCTTCAAACACGGCTTCGATCACCAGGTCCACCTGGGCGATGTCGGCATAGCTGGTGCTGCCGGTGTAGCGCGCCATCACGGCGACCTTCGCTGCGTCGGTCATACGGCCTTTGGCGACCAGGGCGTTGTAGACCTTCTCGACATTGGCGCGGCCACGGGCGATGGACTCCGCATCGCGCTCGATCATGGTCACGGGCAGGCCCGCATCCAGCGCCGCCACGGCAATGCCCGCGCCCATGGTGCCGCCACCGATGACGGCAATGCTGGCCACAGGGCGTGGCTGCGCGGCCTGTGCCTCGGGCACCTTGACCACTTCACGCTCGGCAAAAAAGGCGTGGATGAGCCCGGCGCGTTGTGGGCTGTCGATGCATTCCATGAACAGGGCACGCTCGCGGGCCACGCCTTCGTCAAACGGGAGTTGGACCGCGGCCTGCACGCATTCGATGATCTTGAGGGGTGAGAACAGGCCGCGCGACTTCTTTGCTGTCTCGGTCTTTTGCTCTTCCAGCCAAGCCAGTGCAGCTTGCGACTCGGCAATGGCAAGGTCACGCGTGCGGCGCACGGGGGCATTGGCAGCCAGCAGCTCGCGCACATAGGCCAGGCCTGCGGCCAGCGGGTCGGTGCCTTCCACCAGTTTGTCGACCAGACCTGCCTGCAGCGCGGCCTGGGCCTTGAGGGGCTGGCCACTGAGCATGAGGGTGGTGGCGGCTTGCACGCCCATCAGGCGCGGGGCGCGCTGGGTGCCGCCCGAGCCTGGCAGCAGGCCCAGGTTCACCTCGGGCAGGCCGAGCGTGGCAGCGGGCAAAGCCAGCCGGTAGTGGGCCGACAAAGCCACCTCCAGCCCACCGCCCAGGGCGGCGCCGTGCAGCACGGCGACCACGGGCTTGTTCAGGTTTTCGATGGCGCGGCAGACCTCGGGCAGGATGGGAGCCACCGGGGGCTTACCAAATTCGCGGATGTCCGCCCCGGCAATGAAGGCTTTGCCCGCGCCCACCAGCAGCACGGCGGTCACGGCGGCGTCGGCCTGCGCCTGCTGCATGGCCGCCAACAGGCCCTGGCGCACGGCGGCGCCCAGGGCATTGACGGGCGGGTTGTCGATGGTGACGACCAGAACATCGCCATGCAGCGCGGTCGTAACAACGGAAGATGCGGCAGCGGCGGCGTGCATACGGGGAAGTCTCCTGGTCAATGGCTGTGCCTGTTGATGACCGGGGGATTGTTGATGCGCGAAGTAATCTTGACAATTACAGAGCCCATTGACAGACTGTCAAAACCATTTTGACAAACTGCAGCCAACGCGCGGTCAAGCGCCGCCCCACCTATGGAACTCACCTCCCTCACCGTGCTGGTCGACATCCTCGATGCCGGCAACCTGAGCCAGGCCGCGCGCAACCTGAAGATGACCCGGGCCAACGTGAGCTACCACCTGCACCAGCTGGAAAAATCGGTGGGTGTGCAACTGGTGCGCCGGACCACGCGGCGTGTGGAGCCCACCGAGGTGGGGCTGCGCCTGTACGCCCATGGCCGCGCCATTCAGAACGAAATGCTGGCCGCGCGCGAAACCATTGCCACGCTGGGCCAGGGCCTGCAGGGCCGCGTGGGCCTGAGCGTGCCGAGCGGCTACGGGCAGATGGTGATGTCGGACTGGCTGATCGACTTCAAGCGGCTGTACCCCGGCATCGTGCTGGACGTGCGCTTTGAAAACCGGGTGGACGACCTGATCCGTGATGAGGTGGACATCGCCATCCGCGTGATGCCCGAGCCCCCACCCACGCTGGTGGCGCGCGACCTGGGCAGCGTGCGCTATATCGCATGCGCATCGCGCGGGTACGCCGAGGCGCATGGGCTGCCCCAGGACTTCGAGGCGCTGCAGGCTGCGCCGGTGATTACCGCAGGGGTGGTGGGCAAGCAGCTGCGCCTGCGAGGGTACCGGGGTGACCAGCGCCAGGAAGCCATGCTGGAGCCCACCCTCATTTCGGAGCACTTTCCGTTTCTGCGCCAGGGCATCCTGGCAGGGCTGGGCGTGGGGCTGGTACCGGACTACGTGGTGCAGGACGCCGTGTCCAGCGGGGACGTGCTGACTACGCTCGACGACTGGCGGTTGAGCATTTTTGGCACCCAGATGTTCATGCTCTACATGCCCAACCGCCACCAGACCCGGGCGGTGCGCACCTGCATTGACTACCTGCTGGGGCGGGCACTGCCGGCAGCCAGCCAAGGAGTGACTGCGGAGCCCGTATGAGCATCTTCTACGGGTTTACAAGCGGCGGTTTCAACAACGAAGTGCGCCAGTCCCCAGTGTAAGTGGGGTCACTTTG